>NZ_JAUBTF010000002.1:45481-216010 GCF_036702355.1 Microcoleus sp. D3_18_C4 | reverse complement strand
TAAGCGACGCAGATCCAAGGACGCATACCTAAGCGGTAGGACAATTCCCATTCACGACCCATGTAGCAGAAAACGCCGATCAGGAAGTGGAAAATTACCAATTGGTAAGGGCCGCCGTTGTACAACCACTCATCTAAGGAAGCTGCTTCCCAGATTGGGTAGAAGTGCAAGCCAATGGCGTTGGATGAAGGAACAACAGCACCTGTGATGATGTTGTTACCGTACATTAAGGAACCAGCTACTGGTTCGCGGATGCCGTCGATGTCCACTGGAGGGGCAGCGATGAAGGCGATGATGTAGCAGATGGTGGCGCTGAGCAAGGTGGGAATCATCAAGACTCCGAACCAACCTACATAAATGCGGTTGTCGGTTGATGTTACCCACTCACAAAAGCGTTCCCAGACATTGGCGCTTTCGCGCTGCTGTAAGGTTGTTGTCATGGTTTTATGATTGCTGTATTTGGTTGTCAATGTTCGGATGATGTTTATATTATTAACGGTGTTGTTAAGGTTTGTAAAGGGGTTGAGCGACAGTTAAACTGATGAGTGTGATTAGGAAAGCTGATGAAAGAAGAGAGAGGGCCGTAGCTTGCCGGGCCCGACGCCATCGCCCCCGCACGAAAATAGATGCCAGCGTGCACACGCGGCGCACCTCAACCCTAACGAACGGGAGCTATGGGAGGTGGAGAAGGTAGAGGAACAGGAGCGAGGACAGGTGGAGAGACTGGCCTGCGAGCAGGTGGAGAAATCCTGAACTGCTGGAGTTGCTGCAGGGTGAGCGATCGCAAAATTCTCAGTCCGAGAGTGTCTCTGGAGATGCTTAAAGCGTAGGATGGCTCCAAATACGGGCGGAAATTGGATTTATTGTTCAAATAGCTTTCCATGAAAGCTAGGCTGAGTCCGCTGAGATAGCGACGGGCTAAAGCTGGTTCGGGCCCGATGACCTCTGGTGGTGGCAGAAAGAGGCTTTGAGGGGAATCCTCGATCGTTGAGAAGTGAGTCCCGTTGATCATCAATACTAGATATTTGTTGAGCGATGTCAGCCATGTGAACGGTTGAATTTGTTCGAGGAAAGCGGGGGCGACGGTATCGGCGCTGCCTGCGATTACCATGACAGGGATTTTGATGTTGCTGAGGTTAGTTTCTCCCAGAATGCTGCTGGCGATCGGGTTGACGGCGATCGCAGCTTTGATGCGCGGATCGCCAAAATTGTACTGGTTGCGCTCTAGGCCGCGGGCGCGGCACTGCAACAGCAGGGAGAGGTTCCAAGTATCGTTTTCTAGCCGGCAATCATTGTCTAGCTGTGCAAAATTAATCCCCGCCCCGGCTAATGCTAAAGCCGTATAGCCACCGAAAGACTGGCCGATGACGCCGACTCGCTGCAAGTCGAGCTGCCCTTGGTAGGTCGGATCGGTTGTAGAAAGTTTGGTTAAATAATCGAGCAGGTCTTTGATGTCGAGGGGGCGGTTGATAAATTCTGCTGGTTCTGCTACTTCAGTGGCTCTGCCTGTTACTAAGTTTTGGATTTGTTGGGCGTTGCTGCCGGGGTGTTCGGGGACGGCGACGGCAAAGCCGTAGGAGGCTAGGTGTTTGGCTAAATACTCGAAGGAAAGGCGATCGGAACCTAAACCGTGTGAAATTACTACTACTGGGGCCGGTTGCTGACTGCCCTGCGGCAGGTAAATATCCATATCAAACGTGCGAGGGCGATTTGGACTCGTCACAGTTACCGATGATTTTTTCCAAGTATAGGGGCCCGGTAGCTGGGGCTGCTGCATTTGGGCCGGTGGTATGGCGGGTTCCGAGGCTGCTTGTGCTTCGGACAATTGAGCGACTCCGGCGATCGTCTGATTGGAACGGTTGATCAGGGATGTCAGCTCGTTGGCGATACCCAAGGCGCGGGCGATGTCAATCCTGATGCCATAAGTGGGGAATTTCCGCAGCACGTTGAGAATTGTCAGGCCTTCTGGATCTGAGGCTGCTAAAATCAGGGCGGCTCGGATGGCATAAAATCCAGGTTGCCGAGCTTGGGTTTGAATTACTCGGCCTAAGCGTCTCAGCAGCACTTCTCCTTGAGGCGTGTAGAGAAATTGGGCGATCGTCACCTGGCTAATTTCAGCTTTCGCTTGCAGGGCGCTGCGAATCTCAGCTAGCTGAGATTCTTTGATGTACTGAGCGAAGCCGTCCAAGTTCGAGTCTATTTTGCCTTCTTTGGCGAACAGTGCCAGGGACTCGATGGGAACTGATTCTTCTAGCGGCCCGTAAGTTACGTAAATTCGCTCGGCACCCATTGCCGGTGCGGCGGTGCAAACAGCCGTGAAGGCAAACAATCCTAGGTATTTTTGGGCGATCGACCGCCGAGTGCCAAGGGCAGCAGTGGAGAGACTCCGAAACAGACAGTTCATAAGTTTCAAACCTAGGACTTCTAATAATTAGTCAGTGAAACGATGTAAATTGTTTCACTAACATTTAATACCAAAAAATCGATCTGTTGCTTCGGATGCTTCCGAAATTAGGTTATCTTGGGAAGCATAGCCAAAAGAGCAATTTTCTGACCTGACAAGACTAGCTGAAATTAAAAATTCAACGCCGAGGGGTCAAACCTACTGGAATGCCCATTAATTATTTTTTCAGCTATGCAAGATATTTTGGATCAAGTTTGTAACTAAAGCCTGAGTGAGAGAATTTATGATGTTCAATGCAACTGCTATCCTGATTGACGCTTTTGTGCAAGAGTTGCAGGCCGGCTACCGTCGCACCTACGGCAAGTACAAGCCTGACTACCCTGAAATTATCGCCTGGGCAGGGACTATGGCTCTGGAAAATATCGCTAACTGCGATGCTCTATACCACAATGTAGAACACACAATGCTCGTGGCTTTGGTGGGACAAGAGATTCTCCGCGGCAAGCATATTCGCGAAGGGGGAGTGTCGCCCGAAGATTGGCTGCACTACCTAATTTCGCTGCTGTGCCACGATATCGGCTACGTCAAAGGTGTTTGTCGTCAAGACCAAGAAGCTGTGGGACTATATGCTACGGGTATTGACGGGGGCATGGTTTCTGTGCCGATCGGGGCAACTTCTGCCAGTTTAACTCCTTATCATGTCGATCGAGGCAAACTCGTAATTGACGAACGCTTCGGCGGCCACACATTAATTGATGCCGAACAAATCAAGCGCAATATTGAATTGACGCGCTTCCCAGTTCCTGCTAGCGAAACTCATCAAGACCGAAATAATTATTCTGGACTCGCTAGGGCCGCCGATTTGATCGGTCAGTTGAGCGACCCAAATTACCTACGAAAAATAAGTGCTCTGTTCTACGAATTTGAGGAAGTCGGCACTAATAAAATCTTGGGCTACAAGTCTCCGGGAGATTTGCGGCAAAATTACGCCAAGTTTTATTGGAATGGAGTTTTTCCCTACATTCCTGCAGCTTTGAACTACTTGGAATTGACTCAGGGAGGCAAACAAATTATTGCTAACCTCTACGCCAATGTATTTCAGGTAGAACACGCTGAACCGCTCGCTTTCACCAAGCCCAACGCTCAAGAATTCACCAAATCCCGCGCCAATAGCAACTTGAACGGCGAAAAAGAGGGTGAGAATCTTCAACCTTCAATGTCCGGCGAAAACAAGCACTTTGGGGATTTTCCCGACTTGAACTTGTGATTATTTATACCCCGAATTTGGCATAAATAAGGGCGAGTCAGTGGATTTTAAAATTGAGAATTAGGCAGGCGGGACAGGTCTGGCAACGTTCGGCTTTTAATCAGTCGGAGGATTAAAAATTTACTCCATAGATGAATCTGGGAGGTTGAACAAGAGTCGAAAATTTTGGCCGACTGGCGACTCCTGTCGGAAATTAAGTCTCCGTTTTTTGGCAGCGTGATAATTAGGATAAGTTTGGATTTTCTAGTTGCTGAAGCTTTGTTTTAGCTCAAATTGAGATGAATCATCTCAAATCTAAAATTGCTCTGGCAGCAGATAGGTTGCTTGCTCCTTTTTTTTGAGCTAAAATGAAGAGTTATCATCAAAAATTTAACATCGAAAATCGAAAACCTTAAATTGATATGGCAGCAGAAATTCAGCAGCAAATTCAACAGTTGAGGCAGCAGCTACAGGAAGCCAGCTATGCTTACTATGTTCTCGATGCGCCGATCATGCCAGATGAAGTGTACGATCGACTTTATCGCCAGTTGCAAGAATTAGAATCAGGTTATCCTGAATTAATTACTGCGGAAAGTCCGACTCAGCGCGTGGGAGAACAGCCTGCTACTCAATTTTTTAGCGTCAAACACAATATTCCTCTCTACAGTTTGGAAAATGCTTTTAATTTTGAGGAATTTGCTAAATGGCAGGAACGCTGGCAAAGGGTAGCAGGGGATAATCAACAATTAAATGCTGAATATGTTTGCGAGTTAAAAATTGACGGTTCTGCTTTAGCATTAACCTATGAAAATGGGGTTTTAGTTCGCGGTGCGACGCGGGGAGACGGCATTGCGGGAGAGGAAATTACTCAAAATGTCAAAACTATTCGCTCGATTCCTTTAAAGCTCAATTTAGATAATCCGCCGCCTGTTGTGGAAGTGCGGGGAGAGGCTTTTTTGTCTTTAGCTGTGTTTGAGGAAATTAATCGGGAACGGGAAAAAGCTGGGGAACCATTGTTTGCTAATCCTCGCAATGCTGCGGCAGGTACGCTGCGGCAGTTGGATTCTAAAATTGTGGATAAGCGCAGGTTGGATTTCTTTGCTTATACTCTGCATTTAGATAAGGGTAACGAGGGTAACACGCAGTGGGATTCGTTGGAATTGTTGCGAAGGATGGGGTTTAAGGTGAATCCCTATCGCAAAATTTGCTATTCTTTGGATGAAGTTCGCGAATATTACGAATATTGGGATACTGAGCGACGGAATTTGCCTTACATGACGGATGGGGTTGTTGTTAAGATTAATTCTGTTTTGCTGCAAAAACAATTGGGTTTTACTCAGAGGTTTCCGCGTTGGGCGATCGCCCTGAAGTATCCTGCTGCCGAAGTGCCTACAATAGTAGAAGCGGTCACCGTGCAAGTAGGGAGAACCGGGGCTCTGACGCCTGTAGCGGAACTCAAACCGGTGCAATTGGCGGGGACGACGGTTTCCCGCGCTTCTCTCCATAATAGCGATCGACTTTCCGACCTAAATCTCCATATTGGCGATACTGTGATTGTCAGAAAAGCTGGAGAAATTATACCCGAAGTTGTGCGAGTTTTGCCGGAACTTCGCCCCCACAATGCTCAACTTTTCCAACTTCCTAGTTGCTGTCCTGAATGCGAACAGCCTGTAGTTCGGGAAAAGGGGGAGGCCGTTACTCGCTGCATCAATACATCTTGTCCAGCAATTTTGAGGGGTTCGCTGATTCATTTTTGCAGCCGGGATGCTCTGGATATTAACGGTGTTGGCGAAAAGTTGGTGCAGCAGATGGTTGATAGCAATCTGGTGCATTCTGCGGCGGATCTGTACGATTTGACAGCGGAAAGATTGATGAGTTTGGAACGCATGGGTAAGAAGTTAGCAGAAAAGTTGGTAAGTGCGATCGCCCAATCAAAAAATCAACCTTATTCGCGCGTACTTTACGGCTTGGGCATCCGCCACGTCGGCAGCGTGAATGCTCAATTGCTGACAGAAAGGTTTGCAAATGTGGAAGAGTTAGCAGGAGTATCGGCGGCATCGATTGAGGGCGTTTACGGCATCGGGCCGGAAATTGCTCAAGCTGTTTATCAGTGGTTTCGAGTGCCGGCGAATCAAAGTTTAATTGCACGGTTGAAAACTGCAGGCTTACAATTGCAGTCAGAAGTAAAAAATCCCAATTTAGCCAGCACAAATTTACAACTTGCAGGCAAAACTTTTGTGCTTACCGGAACTTTGCCCACTTTGAAACGAGATGAAGCTAAAGATTTGATTCAAAAAGCAGGAGGTAAAGTCACCAGTTCGGTGAGTGCTAAAACTGATTATGTGGTTGTGGGAGAAGATGCGGGTTCTAAGTTGGAAAAGGCTCAATCTTTGGGGGTAGAACTACTTTCGGAAGTTGAGTTATTAGAACTGTTATCGAAACCCTAAATTATTGGTGAAAGTCAATATATCTATCTTTTTTCTTTCTCTGCGCCCTCTGCGCTCTCTGCGGTTTGTAAAAAAGCTGATTCACTTGAGCCGTTTTCCGAGAACATCACCAACTATTTTATTGCGCCAGGTGCAAAATAGCCGATCGCGAATTGGGCAATACCTCAAAAGGCATAGAAATCGCGATCGCACTTGGTGAATATACATACTTCCCCGGCGGTGCTGCCCGAATCTGTTGTCGGTACAGGCTAGTTTTGCTAAAATTTGATAAAGTTTGCAATAGCGATCACAACTGCGAGCTTAGCCAAATCCCAGCAATCATAGGAGATACATTATGTCGGAAATTCCAGCAGAACAAACACAAACAAACTTGACAACTCCAGAAATAACTACCGAAACCTCACTTTCTGGAGTGGAAAACGTGAAAAACAGTGTGGGAAATGTCCTAAATAGTTGGAAGTTGAAAGCAGGATTAGCCGTTGCTGTACTTTTGGGAGTTTTGCTATTTGCTTTCTACTGGCAGCATATGATTGCAGTCGTAGGTATGAAGAGTTGGTCAGCGCGATCGGGAGCTAACCCGATCGAATGTATGGTAAGAGATACTAATAATGACGAGTATGTCAGTTGCAGCGCCCTCCTCGATCAGCAGATTGTCCCTCTTGAGTGCAGTTCGAGTTTGTTCAATATCGGCTGTCGAGTCAATTACGGAACTGCGGCACCAAATCCGAGACAAGTCAACCCTAGATAGAGCATCTGCGGGTTAGAGAGAATTGTTCAAGAAACTGATTTGCTACTTAAAATATGGGACTTACAAAAAAAATCTCATCGTGAAAATACTGCAGCAATAAGGATGAGAAAACTCTTGTTTTTCTCGTTGTAAATTAGCAGGTAATGAAAGTTACCTGCTATTGCCATGAGGTAATCTGTGATAGATGATGTGCGCCAGTATATTAATGTGAAGATTTCACATTTAGCATGGGTATCAAAGCATCCTCAGCTACTATAATAGATCAGTGCGCTCGCCCATCATGATTGCTGACTATCTTTAATAACATTTTCTTCTATCATTGAAACCTGAAAATGATCGAGATTAACGGCTACGAGATTCTCACTCAAATCTACGAAAGTATCAACTCCACCGTTTATCGAGGCATCCGCCAACAGGACAACTAAGCCGTCATCCTTAAATTCCTCAAAGAAGACTATCCTACCCCCCTCTGCAGGGTAAACGCATCTTAACTTTAACCCAACATATGTTACAATTAAATCCGAGTAAATTTTAATGTAGTTTATTGTAGTTTATTGATGCTATCAATAGCCAGAGGTTTTAGTAAAGCTGTAAAATCCCAACAAAAACAAATAGATTCATTGGCTTACCTGAATATTTTAAATGCCAGTTTTTTAGAACATTTTGCCAAGTTGAAGAGCCCAAGAATAGAAAGAAGTAAATAACATTTGCTCAAAGATATTAGATCGATTGCGATTTTAGCTGTCATCAGCGGTGTCGACGGATGGGCAGGAACATAAGTCTATGGTAATGCCAAATATGAATGGTTGAAAAGCTTTCTAGAATTACCCAATGGTATAATCTCATGACAAGTTTAGTCTCCTTATTTGCCCGAATTGAACCGCCGCAGTTTCAAAAATGTTTTTTGAGTTGGGTAAATGCGATAGTCGGGGAAGTCTAACTAGAAGTGATTGCCATTGATGGCAAAACAATAAAACAATCTTATGACCGTAATGACCAGCAAAAAGTGCTAGATATAGTTACTGCCTAGTCTTCATCTCATCAATTATTTTTAGGCAAAAAAGGGGATAAAATTTTTCATGAGCTAACAGCCAATCTTAAGGTTCTGATTTAATCTGCTCAATTCGGGTGAAAATTAAGAATTTTAAGAAGGTTTTTTTAGTGATTTAGTAATGCACAAATTCACGCTTTTGTCAAATTAATTGAGATGTGTTGACCCTGATTATATGATGACTTTTCTCAACTGCTTTTGTAAAGCTTGATTGAGATTCTCTTACCATGAAGATTGTGTTTAAAGTGCGATCGTATTTATTTCTACTATTTTTACTCCTCAAAATTTCTCATGTCAATAGGAGCAGCCTATTTTTGGCGATCGAATAATTAGGACTAAAAAAATGCAATGTATGTTTTTAATTACTATGCTTTACGTAAAAACAGTTTTTTTACTAGGAATCAGGCGCGGGAAATGAAACTTGGTGTCTTTTTTTGACTTTCACTGCTTCCCTGACCCAATTACCTTAAAAAACCGGGTTAAAGCGTCCGGGACTGTGGGTGAAAATATAGCAGCTAACGCGAGGTTTATGGGTTTAAAAAGCTCGGAATATTAGTCAAAAGTACGTAAGTATCGATGTCTGTTCTCCCGCTTGCTTAGAGTGGCAAAAAACTCGCTCAAATCCCTACTCGCGGTCTCCCCCCGCTTCTTTCTGCATCGGCCGAGCATCTTGCAGCGCGCTTTCAGGAGCAACGAACCGAACAGCCGACTTTCTCTCAAAAACTTTATATTTTATAGATGAACTTTACCAAAACTTCATAAAGCTCGATTAAAATTTTTATGTATTTTTGATGAAAGCCAATATTTGCAAGTCCTGCACTCAACTTTAGACCGTTACCGAAACGAAGTAAATGTAGTAGTTTGGAAGTCTAGGCAGGATGAAAATCTTGCTCTGACAGATTAAACTGTGGCAATGTGGTGTCAGTGAAAACTCTTAGAAGAAGCACTCATTTACTCTAAAACACCCTTAAGTGATATCTGTATGTAGATTCACTGGTGTGGAGCCTCTTCTTTAGGTTTGACGATCGCCCTCAATATAGCAGGCTCGCGATCGTCTATTCGCGTCACGGCAACATGGCATTTAGGGCATTTTCCGCCTTACTACCTAACAATACTGGAGGAATCAGGGTTATGACTACCTTAACGCTAGTCAAAAAAACATCTTTTACAGTCGCCAGCTTGGCAACCACAATGTTGCTCGGCATCTGCCCGCCCGTCCGAGCTTTCATGTTGGGCACTGGCGGCATCCAGTTCGAGCAAGATACAAAGATCAACTTTAGATTCAACAAGTCTGTCAGCCCTTACCAGTCAAGCTTGTGGGTTGCCCAAGCTGAGCCAGAAAACAATGGCTACACCAACATCGCTAGACTGTTTTACGAGACTAAAGCTTCAGATAACGGCTCGGCCAACAACTGGGAAGGAACCTTCGGCAACGCAGTCACCTCCGAAAACGGCTCCATCACCCAAACCTTCACATTTTTGCAGGATAAAATTTATGCCCTGCTGCTGTGGAGTGACACGGGGAGCGGCAAGCCTTTCGAGCAATACGTCTCGTCGAGTACCTTCATGAACAGCCCCCAATGGTTTGCCCCCGGCACTCAGTTCCGAAGAGATGAATGTCTGGTGGCGGGATGTCAGCTTGCTGTGTTTGGTGACTTTAAGCTCGACTACAACTCCAGCGACTCATTTGCAAACATCAACGGCGGTAAAGGCCCAGAGCAATTTTCATCGCTCACAAAGGAGCAACTGGCTAAGGGCACAACAAGAATCTCCTTCGACGATGCCAAAAAAGGAACCCAGCTTGACTTCAAAGACTTCACCGTGTCGGCTGAGTTAGCCCCCGAACCAGTCCCCGAACCTGTCACAGTATTCGGGACTATGCTGGGTATCGGGGCTTTGGCTGCGACTCGCAGAAAAAAAAAGCGAGGGCAGGAACCATAAAAATGACTCTTAACGAGCCCCATACAAATCTAAATAGTGCGTCTGTTCAGTGGTAATCTGAGGAATAGCATTTCTAAATGTTAAGACTTTTTCCATAACGGGAAAAATAGCATCCTAACAAAGGCACTATTCATGGTATCCACCGCAACAAAAACGAACGTAGGCTACATCACCCAAATCATTGGGCCGGTTGTAGACGTAAAATTCCCAGGCGGCAAACTGCCCCAAATCTATAACGCTCTCACGATTTCCGGCAAAAACGAAGCAGGTCAAGACATTGCCGTTACCTGCGAAGTTCAGCAACTGCTCGGAGACAGCCAAGTGCGTGCAGTTTCCATGAGTACCACCGACGGCTTGGTGCGTGGCATGGAAGTAGTAGATACCGGGGCATCGATCCAAGTTCCCGTCGGAATCCCAACTCTCGGCCGGATTTTTAACGTCATCGGCCAACCCGTAGACAACCTCGGCCCGGTCAATACTTCCGAAAGTATGCCCATCCACCGCAACCCGCCGGCTTTCACCGAACTGGAAACCAAGCCTTCGGTGTTTGAAACTGGGATCAAGGTGATTGACCTGCTGGCCCCCTACCGTCGCGGCGGCAAAATCGGTTTGTTCGGCGGCGCAGGCGTCGGCAAAACGGTGATTATGATGGAACTCGTGAACAACATCGCCAAGGCTCACGGCGGCGTGTCCGTGTTCGGTGGTGTAGGCGAGCGCACCCGCGAAGGTAATGACCTCTACAAAGAAATGATCGAGTCGGGGGTTATTAACGAAGAAGACCGCAGCAAATCAAAAATTGCTCTGGTTTACGGTCAAATGAACGAGCCGCCTGGTGCTCGGATGCGCGTGGGCCTGTCGGCTCTGGCGATGGCCGAATACTTCCGTGATGTCAGCAAGCAAGACGTGCTGCTGTTCATTGACAATATCTTCCGGTTCGTGCAAGCGGGATCTGAGGTATCGGCTCTGTTGGGTCGGATGCCTTCGGCTGTGGGATATCAGCCGACTCTCGGTACAGACATGGGCGACTTGCAAGAACGGATTACTTCGACTACCGAAGGTTCTATTACTTCGGTTCAAGCTGTGTACGTACCTGCGGATGACTTGACTGACCCCGCACCGGCTACGACTTTTGCTCACTTGGACGCTACAACTGTGTTGTCTCGCGGTTTGGCTGCGAAGGGGATTTATCCTGCGGTTGACCCATTGGATTCTACGTCTACGATGTTGCAAGTTAGCGTTGTCGGCGAAGAACACTATGGTGTTGCTCGTCAGGTGCAGTCTACTCTGCAACGCTATAAGGAATTGCAAGACATTATTGCAATTTTGGGCTTGGACGAGCTGTCGGAAGATGACCGCTTGACAGTTTCTCGCGCTCGCAAAATTGAACGGTTCTTGTCTCAACCGTTCTTTGTGGCTGAAGTGTTCACAGGTTCCCCCGGCAAGTACGTCAAGCTGGCAGACACCATTAAGGGCTTCCAGATGATTTTGGCTGGCGAACTTGATGAATTACCTGAACAAGCTTTCTATTTGGTGGGCGATATCAACGAAGCGATCGCCAAAGCTGAAAAAATGAAAGCTGACGCCAAGTAATTTTAGTCATTAGTCAGTAGTCAGCAGTCATTAGTCATTGGTCATTAGTTGTTAACTATTAACAGTTAACAGTTAACAACTAAGTGACTGATGATGGCCGACGGCTGACTACTGACTAATTACTAATGACTGCTGACTGCTGACTAATGACTAATGACTAATGACTAAGGACAATTTATGACATTAACTGTGCGCGTAGTGGCCCCAGACAAAACTGTTTGGGATTCTAATGCTGAAGAAGTAATTCTGCCGAGCACCACAGGCCAACTGGGTATTTTAAGCGGTCACGCTCCAATGTTGACAGCTTTGGATACCGGAGTGATGCGCGTCCGTCCCGGCAAGGAATGGGTGTCTATTGCTCTGATGGGTGGCTTTGCAGAAATCCAAGAAAACAAAGTTACTATTCTTGTCAACGGCGCTGAAAAAGGCGAAACCATTGATAAAGAAGCTGCTCGTACTGCTTACACCGAAGCAGAAGCTCGTTTGCAAAAGGCTACTACCGGCACTTTGCAAGAGCAAATTCAAGCTAAGCAAGCAATCAAACGCGCGAGAGCTCGTTTCCAAGCTGCCGGCGGCACGCTCTAGCTCTAAGGTTAAGGACATAGTGCTTTTGTAGTAGGGACACAACATTGTTGTGTCCCTACTGTTTTTCTCGCGTTGTGTCCCTAATGTTTCGCTAAACTCCCGCCTCGGACAATAGAGATTGCATTGTTTCCCAAGATAACCCCTGCTGAAGATAGCGGGGGTTATTTGGATTGTAGGGACTCTCCACGCGATCGACACTGACAATTTTTGCTTCCTCGGGCAAAACAGCAACCTCTGGATCGAAAGCGGTCGATCGCGTCAGGGAGCTAGAAAAGCCTTTAAAAATAGCAATTTCATCGAATTCGCCGTCAATTTCGGCCTTAACGATTAAAACTTCGTGCGATCGTTTTACTGTGTATTGTTCCAAGCGACGAGCAATAGAGTCAGCCATAGCAAATCTCACTTTCCTGAAATCTGCTATAATATAGCTTAGTTTTGTGGCTAACTTCAGGGACATCCAGCTAAATTTTTATTCTTAAGTATACCTTTTTTTACAGCAGGAAGTAAGCAGACATCATATAAATTTTGTAAAAAACCTCGGAAAAACTTTCCTGCTGCCAAACCTACTTGTCCGATATTTTATGAACCACAGGAAGACTAGGTTGCAATTATCATTTATTAGTCAAAATTTTATTAAACGGCGTTTAGCTTGGGAGATACGCTGCTATTTATTCTAGTTTTTTGCTTGAGGTCAGCTCTGGTAAATTGCCACTCAAAGCTAATAAATAAATGTTTACAGGGCGGGAATTCTAGTTAGTGACTCTATTCTAGAGCGTTTGGGCGATCGAGAAAAATATATGTGCCGATTTGTCGATAGAGTCACAGTAAAATGCCAAAAATCAGGCGTGTCGGTGTTTGAAATTTATGATGCAGAAACAGAACAAAGCATTGAACTAAAACAGGAAACTGCTGCTGAGTTTCAAAAAGGTCTGGAGCTTTATTTCGAGCAAAATTTTACTGAAGCGCAAAAATTATTCAATAAGATTTGCGGAAGAAATCCTCAAGATAAGTTACCAGCAATTTACTGCCAGCGCTCTCTAAAGAATGGAGTGCCTGAAGGATGGTCGGGGATAGAAGCTTTGGATGAAAAGTAGTACAAGTAACCTCTATCATGAAAAGTAGTGATACAGATATATTGTATGTGAGCATCGGTAGGGACATGGCAATGCCTTGTCCGGCGCGGGGAGTAGGACACGAAAATGCCGTGTCCCTAGGGTTCGCTTTGACTTTTAATAATTTGATATAAGATTAAGGATGGTAGAAACGAGATCAGGTCTTCCTTGCGTAAGTTGTGCTTAAGTGCTAAATGGTTTATAATACTTACCAACCGTAAGCTTTCTCTCCAAGTCTTAACTGGGTTTTTCAACCTAAACTAATGTTATGTCCACTCTTTCTCTCAAGCACTTAGTGGCAAAACTTTCAAGAAAAGCAACGCTGCAAACCGTACTCATAGTTCCGTTTGTCTTGCAAGTATTTGCAGCGGTGGGTATTGTAGGATATTTATCATTTAGGAACTCTCAAAGAGCAGTGAATGACCTGGCGGGTCAATTGATGGGGGAGGTGAGCAATCGCATTGAGCAAAATTTGAGAACTTATCTGCAAACTCCGCACCAAATCAATCAAAGCAAGCTGGATGCGGTGAAACTGGGTTTTGTAAACATGAAAGACTTGTCCGCTTGGGAAAAGTATCTGTGGCGACAAGTGCAATTATATCCTTATATCAATTTTACGTCGATAGCTAATCAAGATGGAGAATATCGCACTGGCGAAAAGATGTCTAACGGCACTTTATTGATTAACGCATCGGGCCCATCGACAAATTTTGATTTTTATTCTTACAATACTAATGATACGGGCGATCGCACTACAGTAGCCGCCTCCGTTAAAAACTTTGACATCCGGCAGCACCCTTCCTACGCCTATGCGGCTCTAGAAGCCAAACCAACTTGGAGTTCAGTCTATATATCATTCCTAGAACCCACCTTGATTCTCAGCGCCCTGCAACCAGTTTACAACAGCCAGAAACAGCTAGAAGGAGTATTAATTGCTGCGTTACGTCTCGACAGTATCGGTCAATTTTTAAACAGCCTCAAAATAGGTAAATCTGGTCAAACATTTATTATCGAAAGAAACGGCACGCTGCTGGCAACTTCCACACCCGAAAAACCTTTCCGCAGCCAAAACGGTCAAAAAGAACTGTTTAAAGTTACAGAAAGCAGCGATGCAGTAACGCAAACTACAGCTAAATATTTAGAAACTCACTTTCAAAACTTCCACCAAATTACAAAAGCGCAGCAAATAAATGTTGAGATAAACGACCAGAATAAATTTTTAAAAGTCCTGCCCTTCCAAGACGACAAGGGTTTAGATTTGCTGATTGTAGTCGTCGTTCCAGAAGCCGACTTTATGGAACAAATTCATGCCGGCAACCGAACTACAGTTTTGCTATGCTTGGCAGCTTTGGGCATGGCAACTGTGTTAGGACTTCTCACTTCTCGCTGGATTATCAAACCTCTTATAAAATTAAAAAATGCAGCAATAGCTTTATCTGAAGGACAATTTGACCAAACTGTAAAGCTTGATCGCTCCGATGAGTTGGGCGTACTTGCCGCTGCTTTTAACAGCATGGCAGCACAACTGCAAGCATCTTTTACTGCCTTAGAAACTAAAAATATCGAATTGCAGCGACTCGACAAACTGAAAGACGAATTTTTAGCCAATACTTCCCACGAACTCCGCACTCCCCTCAACGGCATTATTGGGATTGCAGAATCTTTAATAGACGGTGCTACCGGACAACTGCCAGACTTAACAAATTTTAACTTAGCTTTGATTACATCTTCGGGGAAAAGATTGTCTTCTTTAATTAACGATCTTCTGGATTTTTCTCAGCTCAAACACAAAAAGCTCGAACTGCAAATTAAGTCTATCGGCCTTCGAGAAATCGTCTCTGTAATTCTCACTTTGTCTCAGCCATTAGTAGGCAAAAAAAACTTGCAGTTGATTAACTCAGTCGCTCCTGAATTGCCGCCAATAGCAGCAGACGAGAATCGGTTGCAGCAAATACTTTACAACTTAATCGGCAATGCGATTAAATTTACCGAAAGTGGCAGAGTAGAAATTTCAGCAGAATTGGTAACGGGCAAGGCACAATCACCCCTTAATTCCCAATTAGCAATTACTGTATCCGACACCGGTATTGGCATCCCCGAAGATAAATTAGAGCGAATTTTTGAATCCTTTGAACAAGCTGACGGTTCCACTGCTAGAGAATATGGTGGCACTGGTTTAGGGTTAACGGTTGCCCAACAATTAGTGGAATTGCACGGAGGTAAAATTTGGGTATGTTCAACTGTAGGCGTCGGTTCCCAATTCATATTTACTTTGCCCGTATCTGAGAGTCAACCGGATGTTAGCAGCCTGCAGCCGCTTTTAAGCGAGAATTCTCCCATTTTTATCACTCCTGAATTGGGCCGCAAATCATCTCTAATAAATTCTCCGATATCAGACAATAGCGACTTGCTAGAAACTGAAAAAATAAAAGTTTTGGTAGTCGATGATGAACCCATTAATATTCAGGTAATCATTAACAGTCTTTCTATAGAAAACTACGAAATAACTCAAGCGAGCAACGGCTTAGAAGCTGTAAATCTGATTGAATCAGGATTTAAGCCGGACTTAATTTTACTCGATGTAATGATGCCGCAGATGACTGGTTATGAAGTGTGTCGAGAAGTCCGCAAAAAATACTCGCCGTTAGAAATGCCAATTCTGATGCTGACGGCCAAAAATCTAACTACCGACTTGGTAGAAGCTTTTAACTTAGAAGCAAATGATTATGTAACTAAACCTTTTATCAAAAAGGAATTGTTGGCGAGGATTAATACGCAAATTCGCCTAGCAAAACTGAATGCAGCCTACGGCAGGTTTGTGCCACACGATTTTCTCAACTTGCTGGAAAAGCCGAGTATTATTGAAGTAAAACTAGGCGAAAATCAGGAAAGAGATATGACAGTGCTGTTTGCTGATATTCGCTCGTTTACGGCGCTTTCAGAACAGATGACACCACCTGAAAATTTTGCATTTATTAATACTTATTTGGGAAAGGTTAGCCCTGCAATCAGGAAAAACAACGGGTTTATTGACAAATACATTGGTGATGCAGTCATGGCACTGTTTCCTACATCTCCTGATGATGGTGTACGAGCAGCAATTGATATGCAGAAAGAAGTGAATATCTACAACCAGCAGCGAGAAAAAAATGGCTTGTTTCCGATCGCGATCGGCGTCGGTTTGCACGCGGGCAATTTGATGTTGGGTACAATTGGCGAACGAGAACGGATGGAAAGTACGGTGATTGCTGATGCCGTCAATCTCGCGTCTCGTTTGGAAGGATTGACTAAGGTTTACGGATCGGGCATTCTAGTTAGCGGTGCAATTATCGATCGCCTAGACGATCCAGAAAAATATAAGTACAGATTTGTCGATCGAGTAACTGTGAAAGGAAAGACAAATGCTGTGTCGGTATTTGAAATTTACGATACAGAAACAGAGCAAAGCATTGTACTCAAGCAGCAAACTGCAGAAGTTTTTCAAGAAGCTCTCAATTTTTACTACGAGCAAAAATTTGTTGCCGCCCAAAAAGTATTTCAGAATATTTTACAAATCAATCCGGACGATCGGGTAGCAATGCTGTATTTCAAACGCTCTCGCAAGTATCGAATGTACGGAGCGCCGGAGGGGTGGTCTGGGGTGGAAACTTCGACGGAAAAATAGGGCGCACACTGCACGCCCTACTCTCTTTAAAAGATGCTTGCACCAACTTTAAAATATAGTTGTACAAACTCCTAATTTATTCCAAGTTTTGGGGCCGACAATGCCATCAGCAACGATTTGTTGTTGCTTTTGAAAATTGATAACGGCTTGTTGGGTTTTTGGGCCGAATCCTCCATCAGTATTTACAGAAAATCCGCTGGCGTTCAAGAGTCGCTGAAGGTAGCGAACGTCCTCATTTTGGGTGACGCCATCGTTGCGTTTGAGTAGGGGAAAATAACGGCAGGAAGGTAATTCAGTGCGAATTGCGTTTGTGGTTTGCATGGTTTGATTCTCCATTGGTTGTTTGCAAGTTGTTTAAAAGCAGAGAAGTGCAGAAAAGATGTTAATTAATAGTCCTGGATGCACTTTTGACGGGCATAAACGAGGTTTCGGCTTCGCTCAACCACCAGGCTTTTTAGCGTTTATGAGGGCGTAAAAGAAGTATTGCTGTGAAAAAACCCAGTTTCTTGCTACCCGTGGGCCTAGGATTAGTTAACTTGGATTTAACATCCGGGTTCACCTGTATAACAAGCGCCTAAGAGACTCCAAGTTTGAGGGCCGACAATGCCATCAACAGCAATCTTATTGTCCTTTTGAAATTTGATGACTGCTTGTTCGGTTTTTGGGCCGAAGAATCCATCAGTTGCGACGGGATATCCGTTTTTAACTAAGGATTGTTGGAGATAGCGCACGTTTTGATTGGCAGTGGTGCTATTATTTCGTTGCAGTGTGGGCAGTGAAGAGCAAAGAGGCAATTGAGCGTAAATTGAATTTGTGGTTTGCATTGTTTGATTGGGGATTAGTGGTTTGCAAGTCGTTTGAACTTGCTATTCCCCAGTTGTAGCTGTGGGGGGAAGTGCTTTAACAGTCGCTTTTTATAGTGACGCTTATCTGGGGTAGCTCAGATGAGTGACAGGCAGCTATCAAATCCGTTTTGTATAAAATAATTGTCAAAGGCAAACAGCAGCGAATTTCCATTGTTTATCAACTTGTAAAATCTTTGCCACCAGCCCCACACCATAAGTAAGTCGCCACCAAAAAACGCCCCTATGAAACAAGGGAAAAGTCTCCAAAGGCTCTCTACTGGCTGACTTAAACCTGTTTACATAGTGTTACATTATTCGGTTTAATCCCGCCTACCTACTTACCGGTACGGCTGTTAGTGCCGGGATGGATAGGCTGATTGACGTAGAGAAAGCGAGGCAATCAATCCTGTCACAGTGTAATCGCTCCACTGTTGATAAGCTGAGTAAGGGTCTTTTCTATAGAGGAGGCAAAAATACTGTATTTAAAGCTAGTTAACCATTTGAGCGAAAAGGCCGATCGGGAAAATAGCTCTGGGGTTGGGACTTTAACTTAGAAGTGATATCGTAGAATCGGTAGATAGTAGATTTCCGGCTGTCAAACAACTTGAGAATTGAATCAATGACAATTTCTGTAACTATCGGGTTAAAGTGGGAAATAAAGTCGTCGGCGTTGAGATTTTCTCGAAAAAATTCCTTAGCTCGATCGCACTGATAGCGCATTTCGTCAAAGCCAACAATTTTTACCACAAACGTTGTCAGGGGCGAACTCTCCAAATCGTTATTAGAAGTGCTTTTAGCCCGCCCATTTTCTAATAAATTCAATACTTCCGCTTCTAAACTAATTTTAGGTTTATAAGGTTTCTCTATTTCGGGAAAAAAGCTTTCCAAGCGCACGCAGTTAGGAGATTGAGCCGGGATTCCTCCCATCATCATCGCCAGAGAAACCTCAATCCCCAAATCCGAAGAAAGAGCTTCTAGTAGGGCTAGGGCAGACAGTTTGCACCCCAAATAAAGCTTCGCAATTTCGATATTGTACTTAGCAGTAGCTTCCCAGCCCTGATAGGTGCGATCGTCTGGATATCCCTCAAACTGTCGGAAAATTATTTCAGGCTTAAGATAATTCAGAAAACCTTCCATCTTGAGCAAAGCAACTCGGTAGTCGCGAACCGTGTAAAAACCGCAGCAGATGAGATTGTGATTGGTTTCCGGCAGTAAATTCCAGGTATTTGCCAAAAAATGGGCTGAACTATGGTGAGCAAAACTCATCACATCCCGGTTAGAGATTCGCACAGCTTTTTTCACCGTTTCCCGCATTTCCCCGTCAGTCAAACTGAGGTTAAACAGGCTATTTATTGCTTGCAAGCGGTCATAAAGGCGCTGGCTTACCGTTACTCCTGCATCGGCGGCGCGAAACGGAATTGTTGCTTCAATGCAGCCTGCAATTTGAAGCAATTGCTCGCGTGTGAGAAATGGTTCTAGAGCTTTTGCTGCTACGACAGCGCTGAGAAATTCGTTTTGTCCAGCGAAAGGATTGAGGACTTCGCCCGGTTCAAAATTGAATACCAGCATTACCATCTCGAAGGTAGCATCCGCAGACAGTTCAGATTTATCCCGAATTTGTAGTTGTTTGTTAACCTCTTTTGCAACAGGAGTGATGTAGTAGCTGACGTTAAAGTTAATGCTGCGATCGACTTGCACGTAGACGGTATCGTGAAATAAAGCTGCCAAAACCTCGATCGCGTCTTCCTTTCCCCCCACATCAAAAATATGTTCGGGAGTGTGAAAAAACCGCCAGGGCCCCATCATCGGCTGAACAATCAGTTCGGCAATCCGAGCGACTTCACTTGGTTCGACTTTTGCTTCCAGGCGATCGAGCGCCCAAATTAGCCTTTCTAAGCACTGTAAGTAGGCTTGTTTGCTATCCATCACAGTCTTTACCAATAACATTGCTGTCAGTCGATTTTAGATTTTAGATTTTAGATTTTAGATTTTATCCACAGATGAATCTGGGAGTTTGTACCTGAGTCTAAAATTTTTATATCTCCACGACAGGAGTCGTTCGCAAGTATCCGTTTGTGGGCGAGTTACGTCAGCCACCATGCTGTTATTTTGATTCTTTCATAGATGCGCCCCGGCTTTTGTGAGTTGGGATTTTTGAGCTTTTTGTTGAAGACTTTAGCGGCAATTTAGGAGGCAAATACTTACTTAAAATCAACTTAATTTCCGGTTGCTGACCTCCCCTGTTTTCCTAGTCTAATTAGCACAAAATATGACAAGTAAATTACATAAATTGCTAAACCTATCAGACCCAACAATCCCAAAAATTGAGGGTTTGCCGCAGGGTGAAACATTTGTTTGTAGAGCCAAGGTGGGTCTAACCAAACTCGGCAAAAAGGTTCGTCAATTACTTGAATTTGAGATTTAAAAGCACAGCTTAAGAAGGGAAGTTGAGCTAGAGCGCCCAAACCGCTGTAAACAGTAATCGCCCACCGCCAAGCTGTAAAAGCCAGTTTCAGGGGCGACTGCGGTCGATCTGCAATTTCTTCGTTTAAATCCTCCCAAAACCAGAGACTAGCAGGAATTAAAGCCCTCCCAATCACCGACGATACAAAGCTCACAGGCAGCGCAGCCATCATCAGGTAAAGTGTAATTGCCAGCAAACTCGCCACCCGCCAATAAATAATCGACAAACGGACGATCGCCTCAGCTTTTGCCACAACAGCCCAAATCAGCACTACCAGCGGGATCGAAATTGTTAATAACACAGACAACCGGTAATCCATCCAGACTAGCGGTTGAAACCAAGGCCCGGTGGCTGCCAATAAAAGACTCAACATCTTTGGGAAAATATACTCACTTATTTGTCACAAATTTTACTACAAAAATGCTAAAAAATCAGCAACCAGAACACGGTCTTAATGTTTTAGTTACTGCTACCTTTTCTAAGGTACTTGGCGCGCTTTGAAAGGTACTTGAGACACGATAGACGGCAATACGCTTGAGTTAAAACTGTTTATTCTTGAGATATCTCCTTCCCATCCTCGCCTCCCTTGGGGGACGCAAGAGCAAATGCTTGTCACCGTTGGGGTGCGACGGGGAAGCTGGCGGATTGGAACCGTATTGGGATAGAGGGCAAATCTCGCCATTATTTCAAGGCTCAACCCCTAAAATAAAATTCTCCCGCGCCAAAAGTTAGATTTCGGCGCGGGAGGGAAGGCATAGAGCTAAATGGCTCGTTTATTCCTCGTAGATGCGGCACTCAGCAGCGTCAGGATTGTCGTCGCAAAATTTTTCAAAGGAATTCTTAGGTTTGACTTGCTTTTGGTGGGAAGCTTCTGCTTGCAGTTCTTCAACTGCGTCCCACGCCGCCGCGCATTCCCCGGAAGTTGCGCCCTTGAGGTCACAGACGGTACGAGCGCTTTCTAGTTCTTCTTCAATTTTCTCTTGGATGTTGCCTGCGGGTGTTGTTGTCATAAAAATTGTTGGTAGGAAAGTGTAGGAGAATATGGTTGTCCCCGACCTATTTCTAGGTAATGTTAGCACGCGCCTTTGTTTAGTGAGCTTGTTCGGCTAACGGCACGTCCTTAACCCAAATAAAGATGTTTAACCGTTAACGACTGAGCAAGGGACTAGCTAAGCAGCCACTTGGTGTCATAACTCAAAAAACCTAGACTTCTAAAGTCTTAGGCGGGTCAACAGTGGTTTAAGTCTTAGGCTCGAAGCGAGCGTGTCTTTAGACCTGGGTAGTTGACCTTATTAAGTAAGAAAGGTTTTCTTTTTGGATGTTAGTTTGGGTGGGATTTGCTGTTTCGGTCTGGCGACCCCAGCTAATAATAGCTTGAGATGCGCTGCTGTTGCAGCAGCCCAGAGACAAACCATCCATAACTGCGATCGCAGCAGCCGTCTCTACTTCCTGCTTTTCTCTACCCCGTGGGCGGGGGAAGAGTCCCCAGGCATCAATGTAGGTCGAGCTGACCTTACTTTTGATGAAAACATTACACGAGGTTGGTGTGTCAAACTGTATTGAGCTTTATCTTTTAAGATTTAGCTGAATACGGCATTTTACACCAAACAGATTAATGGGACACTCATGTTAACTTATGTTAACACAAGAACGGCAATCGATGGGGAATCGATCGCCCAAGAATAGCGTCCCCCCAGTGGCCAGTTCCAGTTAGCCTAATGTATAGAGATAGTTTTATAGAGAAGTTTGCCTTATGTACACTCAAAACCAAATGCAATGGGTCAGCGCTTTATCAACCCGTCCCTCTTTGGAATCCGCCCTCAAAGAAGTTATAGAACAAGCCGATCGCGACCTAGAAGGCCCGGCTGATTTAGCGCTGATATTTATTTCGTCTGCCTTTGCCAGCGAGTATTCTCGATTGATGCCTTTACTCCGAGAAATGCTGCCAGTGCCCGCGATCCTGGGATGTGGCGGGGGAGGAGTCATCGGCACGAACCGGGGCGGCCTCACCGAAGAAGTCGAAGGATCTCCCGCAGTCAGCCTGAGTCTGGCGCGCTTGCCGGGAGTGAATGTCAGAACTTTTCACGTCGGTGCAGAAGAACTGCCGGACTTAGATAGTCCCCCGGATACTTGGGTGGATCTCTTGGGCGTGCCGGCCCAGGAAGAACCGCAGTTCATCATCTTGGCAGACCCCTTTTCCGCAAAAATTAACGATTTGCTCCAAGGGCTAGATTATGCCTATCCGGGCGCGGCGAAGGTAGGGGGACTAGCCGGGGGGGACGGTGCGGGCAGGGGCGCGGCGCTGTTTTGCGACTATCAGCTTCACCGAGAAGGGACGGTTGGGGTAGCTTTGAGCGGCAATATAGTTTTGGAAACGATCGTCGCTCAAGGCTGCAGGCCGATCGGGCATCCTTATCGGGTGACGGAAGGAGATCGCAATATTTTGCTGAAACTCGAAGAACAAACCGACGATACCGGCAGCGGGGGCATCGAGCGATCGCCCTTAGAGGCCTTGCGAGAGTTAGTTCAAACTTTGAGCGAAGAAGACCGAGAATTAGCTCAGCACTCCTTATTTGTAGGCTTAGTCAGCGATGAATTCAAGCTGAAATTAGAGCCGGGAGATTTTTTAATCCGCAATCTATTGGGAGTCGATCCGAAAGTGGGAGCAATTGCGATCGGCGATCGAGTCCGTCCCGGACAGCGCATCCAATTTCACCTGCGGGACGCGCGCACCTCTGCAGAAGACCTAGAAATGCTGCTCGATCGCTATCAGCGGGCCGCCGAGTATAGTGGTACATCTAGCGCTGGCGCCTTGATGTTCTCTTGTTTGGGGCGCGGTGAAGGGCTTTACGGCGAATCGAACTTTGACTCCCGACTGTTCGGCCGATACCTCAAAAACATTCCCTTGAGCGGCTTTTTCTGCAACGGCGAAATCGGCCCCGTCGGCGGTAGCACATTTCTGCACGGCTACACATCCGTATTCGGGATTTGCCGCCAAAATTCATAATTTGTGAACAGTTGACTGTTAACAATCTAAAATTGATCGACTGATGACCAATAAATAAAAGCGGCAGTCGCCTGCCGCTTTTAGCTGTAACTAGATGTCTGGGAACCTTAGAAACTAAAGGTAGTACGGAGGAGTCCGACCCAGATATCCTCGTTGTTGTTGTTGTGTTCGGGATTCAGAATCACGTAAACGCCCGGTGTGACCGAAATAAAGTCATTGACTTGGAAGCGATAGAAACCCTCTAAGTGATAAGAGGTGTTGCGGTTTCTGGCGACATCGCTCTCGGTAACTTTTGGCGGTACACCAAAGACGAAGCCGAGGACGTTGCCTTGTCTGGCAAAATCTCCCAGGGCCACAGTGATAGCACCATTCTGGATGGTAGCGTCATTGTTGCCACCCCGCAGTTGTTCAGCCTTCGTATAACCGTACCAACCGCCAATCTGAAAGCGACTGCTGGGTTTGAAGTTAACTTGCACCCCATAGTTATCTGATGCGGTGGGTGATTGATCGAAGGGCCGGTTAGCCAAGGCACTGCCGACGCCGCCCATGAGGCTAACATCGCCTGCCCGATTGTATTTCCGGGTGTAAGTCAAGCCCAAGTCAAACGGTCTGCTAAAAAAGCCGATCTGACCCAGAGCGCTGAAAGAACCGTCGAAAACGCCCCTGCCGTCTGCTGGGTTGGGAGCATCGCCGTCGCCCGCCAGATAGCCTGCGGTAGCTCGGAGGCTGCCCAAGTTGAAACTCACACTTGCGCCTGCTCCCTGCGGGCCGCGGAATACTGCCGGGTTGCGTACTCCAAATCTAGAAAGTGAACCATTACTCGTAGAGTTACCAAAGGTAGAAGCCTGGTCTGCAATTTCATCTAGGTCAAGTCCTTTAGGACCGACAAAGACTGTAGCGCGACCGACCGGGAACCGATAGTACAGTTCGTCTAGTGTGAATTGGCTGCCATCATCGCCGTCAAAGGCCAAGCGAGCCATGTTGGTACCGGTAGCCGTGGCTCTATCGTAGCGGGCGGTGTTGACTGCTTGCAAGCGGGTTCTGAGCAAGTCTCGACCGGTGAAGCTGGTGTTGAAGTTCAACCGCACCCGGTAGCCGAAGTTGGTGACAGTTTCGTCGTCCTCAAGGTTGGTACCATCTCCGACGAAGGTGTCGCTGACGGCAAAAATGGCTTCTCCAGCCAATTTGGTGGTGGTGGAGAACTGGTTGGCTTCGAGTTCTGCGGTGCGAGCTTCTAAGCCGTCTACTCGTCCGCGCAGGGTAGCGAGTTCGGCTGCAAATTCTTCTTGCAGGCGTTGCAGGATGGCTAAGTCGTCTCGGGTAACCAAGTTACCTGTTGACCCAATTAGTTGGGTTATGCTGTCTAAGCAAGCGTTGACGCCGGCTGCAAATTCGTAGCGCGTCAGGGCGCGGTTGCCGCGGTAGGTGCCGTCGGGATAACCTACGATACAACTGTAGCGTTCGACTAGGGATTGCAGGGCTTGGAATGCCCAATCTGTCGGGCGCACGTCGGAGAGCTGAGTGACTGATGTCACCTGGGACATGGTTCCCGACGGTTGAGCCGGCAGCGCTTGGGGAGCGACAGGGACGATGGGGCCGCCCATTCCGGCGGCTGGTGTCTGAGCAATTTCTACCTTAGTAGCTGGGGTGCTGGCGACTGCTGGCACTTCAATTTTCCCAGCTACTTCTGTCTGGCTGCTTTGCACTGCCAAGTCTGATGCTTGGGGCGAGGGTTCGGCTGTGCCTGCTGCTGCTAGGGGTTCAGTCGCTGCTGCGCTGGCCGGAGCGATTGGGGCTGCTAACCCGATGTCGCTCCCTGTTGTTTGCAGTGTTGTTTGCAGTGCTGCTGCGCTGGTTTCTGGTTCGATTGAGGCGATTTTTTCAGCGTCTGCTTCGTTAACGACCGGGGTTTGGGCCGCTTCGACGCTGCTGTTTAAAGCCAGGTTTTCTGGGGCAGCAGGGGCTGCTGCAACTGGTTCTGCAACTATTTCTCCAACTATTTCTGCAATTTTTGACTCAGATGACTGAGCTTTAGCTAGTTGGTTGGCTTCAGGGGTTGCGGTCGCTTCTGCGGCGATCGCAGTGGCACTCATGACTGATGATAGCCCCAGAATTGCCGGGGATACTAGCAGTAAATTCCAAAAAGTTCTGTTCATTTTCCTCACACCTTCACACTCTATTCAACTCGACGAGCAGCAATTCCCAACTGCTGATTTTTGTGGTTGCTTGCCTGTTGACAATAACTGCCAAAATAGAACCTATCCATAACTGTTGATTCACAGTAGGCGTGTCTACTTCTGCTTGAACGTAGGGGGCCCACCCCTTATACCGCCCCGGCATCAATTCAGGTCAAGCCCACATTACATTACAGTTGATTATACCATCACGTGCTAATTTCATCTCTCGATCGCCCGACTTGCTTTAGTTGCTCTACGGGCGATCGACAACTGGTTCTACGGGTTCGACCACAATCTGCCTCTAACTGACAACTGCCCAGAGTCCTCGGTTACGCCCGACTTAACAGACAGTTATAGGTAGGATTGTGGCTGCTTGTCGCATCCCTTATACAGCTTTATATCCTATAATGTCAAGCTTTTTAACCTAACTTTAAACCTCGCGACCCGGCAGGGGCTATTTTCCCGCCATGAGTGGGGAACTGAGACCTAAAGGCTGGTAGATTTACCCGATTCAAACCAAAGTTCAGGCTTGACCAATGTTGGTTTTTTGATGCCCGCTGCCACCGGGACTTGCCAGGACGATCGCCATTTTTGAGACTAACCGTCGGCGGGTTTAATTTCCCGCTACTTTAACACAATTTTTTTGCGGTCTGGCAGCAGCAGCCGACTGAATCCCTGTTAGCTGAAATTATAGTTTTGTGGCCTCGCTGTCTTGGGTTTGACAACCAGTTATTTTTTTGGCACAGCCTCGGGCTCTCAAAGCACATTTTCTCTGTGATTTATGCCACTGCCAAAGATATCCCCTCAATAATCCGGGATAAATCGCTCAACGATGCACCTCAAATGACGCAAAATCCTTCCTGAGTGGGTAGTCCGCCCCGAATTATGGAGCGGATACTGGCAAAGTATCCATTGATTCTCCGGGCGTCCAGGAGGCATCAACCGAGTTTGAGGAATGCAAATACTTCCTTTTAGGTGATCGAAGTTAAAAAACCGGGTTTATGAGAGTAAGGAGTGCATCCAAAACGGTTTTAATTTGCTAAGAACACAAGTAAATGCCGTAAGTTATGGGAGGGCGATCGAACAACCTGTAGATTGGGCAATGCACTCGCTCTTTCTATGGTATGTTAAATTGACGCGTACAATCTATATTTTTTACACCATCTCTGACTGGGATGAAAATAGAACTGCGGCTGTTAGTAGTGGTATTATTGCTATTAGGATTTTTCTTTCGCTTCGTCAACATCGACAAAAAGTTTTATTGGTACGATGAAGTATTTACTTCCCTGCGGATTTCTGGATACACGCAAACAGAAGTCCTTCGTGAAATAAGCAGCGGTCAGTTAGTAGCACCAAAAGATTTAATGAAATATCAGCGCCTCAATGCGATCAAAAATTTTGGCGATACTGTTAAAAGTTTGGCAATAGAAGAACCTCAACTGCCACCACTGTATTTTCTGGCAGTCAAGTGTTGGGCAAAACTATTCGGTGATTCTCCTGCAGCGACAAGAAGTTTCTCAGTTTGGATGAGTTTGTTAACGTTTCCTTGCCTGTACTGGCTGTGCCGGGAATTGTTTGCATCGCCGGAAGTGGCGTGGATAGCCGTGGGATTGCTAGCAGTTTCTCCCTTGCACGTGCTTTACGCTCAAGAATCACGTCCCTACAGTTTGTGGTCGGCGCTGATTTTGCTTTCTTGTGCGTCTCTGCTGCGAGCACTGCGGCTGCAAAATAAGCTGAGTTGGAGCATTTACTCAGTAGCAAATATTATGGGATTTTACACTCATTTATTTAGTCTGTTAGTGGGGTTAGGACATGGATTTTATATCTTAGGAACTCAAGGTTTTACGTCGAATAAAAAACTACTGAGTTACTTGATCGCAATTGCCGTGTCCTTGCTAGCATTTCTGCCTTGGATGGTAATTTTAATGGTAAATAAAAGTGCAGCTTCCGGGGCAACAAGTTGGGCTAATCTAGAAATTCAGAGGCTATCTTTAGTTAAGAATTGGGTCGGAAATATCGGTCGCGTTTTTTGGGATTTCGGACTAACTTCTAATGCGATATCCGTAGATCTTATTGGTTTAGTGGCAGCGACTTTAATTTTATTGACAATGGTAGGGTATGCAGTTTATTTTCTGTGTTCGGAGACGAAGAAACAGGTTTGGCTGTTTGTGGTGACGGTGATGGCGGTGACAGCACTGGCACTCGTGCTGCCGGATGTTATATTGGGAGGAATCCGATCGACTAAAGCTCGCTACCTATTTCCGACTTATTTGGGGATGCAAATCGCTGTGGCTTACCTGTTAGCGACTAAAATTACCGCGCTGGGCGTGCCAAGCTGGAAACGGCAAATGTGGAAAGTTTTGACAGTTGTACTGTTAACGGGCGGGGTGCTGTCGAATGCCGTTAGTTCTCAAGCCGAGACTTGGTGGACTAAGGAATGGGGCCGGGAAAATCCCGAAATTGCTCGCAGGATCGATCGTGCCCCAAAGCCGCTGCTTGTCAGTGATATCTCGGAAGTCAGTCTGGGAAATATACTGTCAATGAGTCATATGTTACAACCGACAGTGCGGCTGCAATTGGTGTTGCTTGACCCGAAAGCGCGCCGTCGAGCTCAGTTGTTTGACAGACCAACTATACCCAATATTCCTAGCGGTTTTAGTGATGTTTTTGTCTACGGGCGATCGCAGAAGTTTAGTGCTAAGCTGGCTAAAATGCAAAACTTGAAAATCGAGCTGCTTTCAGAACAAAAAACCGAAACGCTGTGGCTAGGCAAGTTAGTAAAATAGTGAGGGTTTATGGAAGATTTTGGTGTTATTATTGCTTGCTGCGACCAAGATTATTTGTTGGCAAAGGGTTGCTGTGCTAGCATCCGATATTTCCTGGGAGATGTTCCCATCTGCCTGTTGATTGACGGTACGTTTTCCGTGAGTCCCCTAGAAAAAGTTTACGGAGTGCGCGTCATTAATCACGATACCGTCTCTGAGCCACTTCTGAGAAAAAGAAGCTTTGGTTGGGGAAAAAGTCATATGATTCCCTTTTGGGAAAGTCCTTGGCAAAATTTTCTCCTGATGGATGCAGATACAATTGTTTGGGGAGATGTCCTCAAATTGGCTAATTTTGAAGACTTCGACTTTATTATTGACCAGCCTTGTTACGATTACTCGGATGCGGATATCACGGAATTTTTCTTTGACATTCCAGGAGTCGAAAAGTATTTTCCAGATTTTCGTTGGCAAGACTATCGCTCTCGCTATGTCTGTCCAGGCACATTCTTTGGGAAACGAGGTGTTTTCAGCTTAGAGGAGTATAGAAAGATTCTGGATTTTAATGATGAACATCCAGACATATTTAAGTATGGAGACATGGGCTTTTTTAACCTGATGGTCTTCCGCGCCGCTCAAGAAGGCAAACTGCGGGTGCAGAATGTGGATATGCAGTTGTTGGTGCCGGATTTTGACCAGGATTTGCTAAGAAAGCAGTTTCCGGTGGAAGAAAGCGGGCCTGCGGGCGATCGTACTCAGGGGACGGTGATTCACTGGTGCGGCCCGAAGCCTACTTTATCTAGTCGGAAAGTTTACTCGGAACCGATGAATTTTTGTCGCCGCAAGTGCCAGGAAGATGTTTGGAACCGCACGGGTTTGGCTGCCGAGATGTCGCTGCAAGTTGAGGATTTACAGCGATTGATCTACGTGTATAAGAATAAGTTTAAGAAGAAGTTTCGGCAGTTGGCGGGAACTAAGTAAGATTTTTTAACCGCAGATGTTAGCGGATGAACGGGGATGCACGGGGATTTGAGCTTACCCTTCGAGGGGCAAACTTGGCCCGGCTGGGGGTAAAACTTGGCGGTGAACGCTTATTTTGTGGCTTTCCCGCTGAGTTTGCATTTCGACGGCGATCGCCTCAAATTCGACTTCCATGCAGCCGTAGGGAATCTCTAACTCGACACTTGCTCGCACATTTCCCAACCCGTTAGATTTAAATTCGGTAATCCAGCGGGGCCCGTCGAGAATCAGGTAGGTTTGTCGATCGTACACCCAAACTTTTACATAAATCCGGGGCATTAATTCCGGCAGTTGCACTTGCACTTTTACAGCCTGGCCCGCGATGATTTCGGCGCGCGGCAATTCCAAAACCGGCATCGGTACTAACTCGTCTTCTGGCAAAACGTAGGGAGTTGGGGGATTTACTTCTGCTACGACAGTTGCGGTTTTTTGAGCAACTTGTTTTGGTTGCGGGGGCTCGTCAAAAACCACAAATTCTCTGGCTTCCGGGCTAGTGGATTGGGGATCGGAAATTGTTTCGCTGGTTTCGGGTTGCTGCTGGGTTGGGCTACTTTCTTCCACAACGGCAATTTCGTCGCTGCTATTTGCGGCGGCTGCTGGAGTTGGTGACAGGGTGGTTGCTTTCAGCCAGTCGGACGATTCGCCGTTGCTGGCTAGGGAACTCAGTCGCGACCAAAATCGACTTTCGACATTTAAGGTTTGAAATGCCTGTTTTGTGGGTGCTGGCGGGGTTTCTGGGGCTGTTGTTTCTGGTTGGGGGATGTTTTCGGGTTTTTGGTCAATCGCTCCGATTTCGGCTGTTTGAGTGGGATTTGGGATGTCTGAGGGTTTGGTTTGCGGGTCGATCGACTCTGGGGCAGTTTGAGGCGAATTGGAGATTTCTGAGAGCAATTGCGATCGGCTGCTATCGGGCAGTTTGTTACCGAAGGCGGGCAATTCTAAACCGCCTGCACTTGGGGTGTGACGCGAAGCCAGTAGAGGGGGTAGGGCTTCAGTGGTTGGGACTTCGGCGGGGGAGGGAGGGTCTAAGGATTTTTCTACTAGCTTGAGGAAGGATATATTTTTGGCGCTTCCAGACGGTTTTGAGGCTGTTGGGGAGGGTTCAGCTTGATGCTTTTCTTCGATGAAATTGTCTTTAATTTCCTGTAGAAGGTGCTCTAAACGAGCTGTAATTGTGAATAGTTTGGTGGCTAGGGTGACGCCGCCGCTGCTGAGAATTGCTTCTCCTAAAATTAGGCGGCTTTTGCACTCGGTTGGGATGTAGGTGACGCAGGCAAAGATGCAGGGGGGAACTTGTTCTGGCATCGGCTGCTGGATTTCTGCGAGAATTTTTGAGGTTTGGGGGTCGCGCAGGTAAATTTGCAGTTGTGCTGAACCGATGAGTTGTTTGAGTTCTAGCGCTTCGGATTCGGGGATGAGAGTTGCTGTTTTTCTGCTTGGTTGCGGGTGTTGGGGAATGTCGATTTTGCCGGAAATGATTAAGGGGCGACCGAGTTGGGTGACGAAGGTTTCTTGATCGAGGACGAGTTCGAGTTTGACGTGCGGTTTAGGTTGGGCGGTTTGGGGAATTGGGAATTGGTAGATTTTGGTCTGCTGCGGTGCTGAATCGGCTGCTGGGATTTCGGTGGGTGCGGGACGATCAACCTGTGCTGCAATTTGTGGTGCGGGGCGATCGACCGGTACTGCGATTTGTGGGGCTGCGGTGGAAGCAGCAGGTTCGATTTGGTCGATCGGCGGTAGGGGTTCGGAGGTTTCCGATTCTGCGGGCAATACTTCCAACTGAACGCCGTACTGCCAAGGTTTTAGTGGTGTTGCTTTGGGATCTGGCAAGCAGGAGAGTTCCCACAGTCCGGGTTTGAGCCTGGTGTAGGGAATGATCACGACTAATCCTTCGGGGTTGGTGCGGGCCGATCGGCTTTGGACTTTCCGCTGCGCCCCTTGGTCGAAGGAAGTATGGGTAACGCGAATTTCGATGTCGGTGTTGGGGTGCTGAATGCGAGCAACCACGCGGTATTTACCTTCTAGAATTTCCACGTCGGAGGTTTCTAGGGGCAACCAGGCGCGATCGCCTTCTTTCTGTAGCAAAAATTCTAATTTTTTCATCTTTCTTTCCCCTTGAAGGCTCCCGCTTGATTCGTCACAGGTTGGTGGTGGTTGGTTGAGCGACAGCTACAGATATTAAATTACTTATGTTTTATAGCCTATCACCAGTTTCGGTCAAGAGGCCCACTTACCAAGGACTGCCGATAATGCTGAAAGCTGCCCAATAATACGGATGGGATAAATCTTTGCTGTCGAGTTTGGGGATGGACGGGGGCAAGGGAATGTCGCCTCGCGCACTTCGCAGTTGACCGCCTTCGATCGTCACTTTGCCTTCGATCGCGGCAATTTGTGCTTGCCGCATTGCTTCAGCTTTAATGATTGGAGGGTCGTTTGGCCTGCGGATTTTTAACTGCTGGTAAAATTCTGTCATCAGGGCGAGAGTGCCCGCATCGCTGACGTACCACAGGCTGGCGAGGGCTGATTTTGCTCCCGATTGCAGTGCTAAACCTGCAAATCCGAGTTCTGCTTCTTTGTCTCCCAAGGCGGTTCTACAGGCGCTTAATACTAATAGTTCGAGGGGCGGATTGTTCCATTTTAAATCTCTCATTTGATCGAGACCGAGTTGGGTGTCCCAAAATTGAATGTAGGAGTTATTTGGGGTTCCGGGGCGGAATTCGGCGTGGGTGGCAAGGTGGATGATTCCGTATCTTTGTTGCAGTCGCTGGGATTGCAAGTTTACTATGGTGAAATCTTCGTTGAGAAAGGATTGACCGGGCCACTGTCGGGCGATCGCGCCTAGTTCTAATGGAACTGCTGGCAGCGGTTCTTTGTTCGCCGTTTCTGCGAAATCTGATGCTCCCATTGCTAGGACTTTCACGTTTCTGAGGTCGGTGTAATTGCTGTCTGTGAGTTTGAAGGCGGGGATGCGGGAGAGGCTGTATTTTTGGATCAAAAATTGCTTTCCGTCGTGCATTGCTGCTAGGGGTACGGTTCGCAAACCTGCGCCGACGCAGAACAGCAAGGTTTCAATTTTTGCTGTTTGCAAATCTGTTTCTAGGGGTGCAACTATCCATTTGTAGAGTTGTTGGGCTGGTTCTAGATAGGTGGTGGTGTTGATTTTTACGGGGTTGGTGATTTCGCTGCTGAATTCTTGGACTACTGAGAGCAGTTTCTCTTGTTTGGCTTCCGGGACGCTGCGGAGAATGGGCGGGCGATCGGGCAATATTAAGATTAATTCTAGTTGGTCGGTGCGTGGGATAGCGTAAATTAAAGCAGGTTTTTTCTTGGTTTGAACTGCTAGCCGGGAGAGAGTTTTTGATATTGCTTCGGCGGTTTTAGCACGGCCCTCAAAGTCTTGTTCAAAGTATTTTTGATAGTCTTCTTCCCAGTTTTCTTCGATTCGGGTTACGGCTTCGGTGAGGTTTCCCCGATCGAGCAAATTTCTCATTTCTTGCCCGTTAAGCCCGCCCTGGCCTGTGTTTTGAGCAATTGTAGCGAGGTTCGCGGTACTCCAGCAGAAAAATATTGCTGTCAAACAGTAAAAAATAGCTTTTTTAATTTTTTTCTGAGTCGTGTGTTTTTGGCGTTGCTGCTGGGATTGGTAGTGCATGATTTTGGGGCGGTTAATAGCGCCGTTGGCGGCAGCAGTTGGCAAAAGTTTGGATGTGGGTGAATTTTGACTGTGCTGGCGATCGCGGCACAACTCTAGCATTCAAGACCAACCCCAAATATCTACCGTAGGGTGTGGATACCAGCACCAACCGACTCCCCGCACCAAGAAATGCACGATTTATGTAAAAGTTTGTAAATTATGCAGGGGTTTTGCATAAACAGGACTTACGCAAAAACCCGGTTTCTTCAAGTCAGTCCTATTTTTTACATAGCAGCCAGGTACATTTAACTGAGATGTTGCACCATTCTCAATAATCCTTTTATGAACAGGCTTTTCGGCCTGTTCCACAAAAAAATAATCTTTTGTGGAACGGGCCGGAGAGCCCGTTCTTAAGAATGGTGCAAGATGTGAGTTTAAGCGGCATTAGCTATACGGGCGTCTTTGAATTTTTGTGGCACATCCGCACTTCTCAGGTTGCATCGAGTTTTGTCTTGGTATTAAGTGAGGAATACCCTGCATCGATCGCCGATATATTGAGTTAGCTCAGTAGATATATTCTCTGTATTTACTTATTTTAAAATAGTTAAGTTTTTTCGCGCCAACTTACTTAAAGCTCGACTGATTAATTGTTTTGCCTTGGATATCTGCTCGGTTATTTCGTACAATTCGCCGAGACTGCCTTTGGCCTAAGATTTGACCTGACAATCTCCTAGTTTTTTAGCATCATTGGCGGCGGTTGCCAAGAGTTGATCAACATAAATACAAACACTTAATTATTTAGAGGATTTTACGCGATGCGGTCGATCGCTTTTTCCTTGTTGATTCTTGCTTCTCTGCTAGATAGGGCTTGCTGAATAAGTGGTTCAAGTAAACAGTGTATAGATTTTCGGACGAAGAAAGGTAGTAATGGTGCAAGAAAAACAGGTATAATGACTCAAAACCCGTGCATCACCATTTGCGCTCGTGTACCGAAAAGCTGAGCTTGCCCCAAGCCCCCCATCCGATTTTGAACTACCCTTTGAAGGAAGGTTGTCAGCAGATAACCGTTGGGTAAAGATGGCAGAACTTATCCCGTGGGATGAATTTGAAGCAGAATATGCTAAAAATTTCCCGACCGAAATGGGCGCACCCGCCAAATCATTTCGGATGGCATTGGGGGCATTAATCATCAAAGAAAAACTGGGAAGTAGCGATAGAGAAACAGTAGAACAAATCCGTGAAAACCCGTATCTACAATACTTTATCGGTCAATCAATCTACACCAATGAACTCCCATTTGACCCGTCGCTATTAGTTCATTTTCGGCAACGAATTAGTGCGAATCTAATTAATAAAGTGAACGAACGCCTGGTGGAAAAAATACGCGAAACCATCCCAGTCAAACCAGAAAAAAAAAGGATTCGGACGCAAAAAATGAGTTACCCAATCAAGGAAAATTAATAATAGATGCGACCTGTGCCCCCGCAGATATTAGCTATCCGACCGACTTAGGACTATTAAACCGAGCCCGAGTTCATACCGAAAAAATCCTCGACATTCTCTATAAATCTCTCACAGTAAAAATCAAGAAAAAACCCAGAACCTACCGAAAAATTGCCAGAAAAGACTACTTAGCAGTAGCCAAACAACGACGACCGACCAGAAACAAAAAAATCCAAGCAATTAAAAAACAACTGCAATATATCAAAAGAAACTTGGCTCATATTGAGCAGCTTATCGAATCAGGTGCGACTCTGGAAAGTCTGACCAAAAAGCAATATAAAACTTTGCTAGTCCTCACAGAAGTCTATCGCCAACAACTCTGGTTATTTGAAAATAAAAAACAGAGTATTGAGGACAGAATAGTAAGTTTAAGCCAACCCCACATCCGTCCCATTATTAGAGGTAAAGCAGGAAAACGAGTAGAGTTTGGAGCTAAACTGTCAGCGAGTTGCTTTGAGGGGTATGTGTTTTTAGAGCGAATAAGCTGGGATAATTTTAACGAATCAGGAGACTTAAAAGCCCAAGTAGAAGCATTTAAAAGTTACACAGGATACTATCCAGAATCAGTCCATGCCGATCGCATTTATCGAACAAGGGAAAACCGAGCTTGGTGTAAAGAAAGAGGAATTAGAATTAGTGGGCCTCCGTTAGGAAGACCACCAGCAATTGTGAGTAAGGAAACAAAGAAACAAGCCTGGGAAGATGAGAGAATTCGTAACTCTATTGAGGGCAAGTTCGGACAAGGTAAACGAAGATTCAGCTTGAATCGCGTGATGGCAAAACTTGATAATACTTCTGGTACAGCTATTGCTATTACTTTTTTAGTAATGAACCTTTCTACCTGGTTAAGACGGGTTTTTTGTGTGTTTTTCTGCCGATTTCCCAAAATAAGGTCTGGTTACGCTTCAATGATTGTCAAAAATTATATTTTGGTCAATTACCAAAACCAAAACTTATGCTTCGCCGAACTTGAATCACCCATCAATTGCGATCGTGATTTTCCCTAACTTATTCAGCAAGCCCTAGATAACTAAAGCCTTATTTTTTCCACTATACATTGTGTGCGATCGAACTTGGCACGGTGCGTTAGCGAAGCCCTCGAAGAGGATCGCGATCCGATTGGGGGATGTGTCTTAGTATTTCTTCACATATCCTGATTTCGGTCTATGATATATGCCTTATGGCGTATTTGTGTTTAAAGCCCGTTACCGCGTACCGCTGATGAGTCAATCAACCAATTCACCGCTATCCCAACCAGTTTCTCGAAGAACCGCCCTCAAATTCCTCGGAGTCGGTGCCGCAGGCGGGCTGCTGGGCTACTCTCGGTTTTCCAAGCCAGAGCCCGCCGTTTTTGTGCAAGATTCTCTTGACTTGCCGCGAATGCTGAATAACCGCAAAACCGTTGCAGTTGTAGGCGCAGGCTTGGCCGGGCTCGCCTGTGCTTACGAACTCTCCCAGCGGGGTTTCGCCGTAACATTGCTCGACAAATCGCCCCAACTCGGCGGCAAAATTGCGAGTTGGCCGATACAAGTCGGGAACGAAACTTTTATGATGGAACACGGTTTCCACGGTTTTTTTCCGCAATACTACAACCTCAAAAGTGTTGTTGAAGAACTAGAAATTACCGATAATTTTGTATCTTTAGAATCCTACGCCGTTGTGTTTCGAGACGGCAAATACAAACCCGAAGTTTTCCGTCCCAACCATTCAGCTTTTCCCTGGAATATAGTTGATTTGGGGATATCTTCTCCTAATCGGCTCAAGTGGGGAATCAATCTGACAAAACCTGCTCACTGGGAAGTCTTTCGAGAAATAGGCGGTTTTCAAACTCAAAAAACTTTCGCTCGCCTCGACAATATATCCGTTGCCGACTGGGTAAAAGGTGAATTCCCGCGCGGACTTTATGACTTGTATTTTCTGCCTTTTGCCAAATCCAGCCTCAACGCTCCCGACGAATTGAGCGCGGGAGAATTAATGCAATTTTTCCACTTTTACTTTTTCGGAAATCCAGAGGGTTTGGCCTTCAACGGCACGCGGCAAGATATGGGCACGAGTTTGGTGCAGCCTATTGCCAGATCCATTGAAAGCAAAGGCGGCAAAGTATTGACAGATGTCGCAGTCAGTGAGATTCGCTGGGAAAACGGCAAGATTGATTCTCTGAGTTACCAGTCTGGAGACGTGCAAAGTAAAATACCTTTTTGGGTGAAGCGAAACGCGCTATTAACTGACAGCAACTCTACCGAATATTTCGGCGCTGGGGACAGGGTATTTGCCGCCGCACCGTCGGGAAAAGAGGCAATTTCTCTGAGCTGCACTCACCAAGGCTGCACAGTTCAGAAACAAAACGACGGTCAATTTCACTGTCCTTGTCACGGGGCCGTTTTTGATGCCGAAGGACGAGTTGTCAGTGGGCCTGCTCAGCGGGATTTGCCTCGATTTAAGGTAGTAGATGAAAAAGCAGATGAAATACAGTTAGTAGCAGCGGTTAAGCAATCGCAGCCGCAAAATTTGGCGGAAACATTGAAGGCTGATTACTATGTTTTTGCGGCGGATGTTCCGGGGATGCAGCATTTGTTTAGTTTGGCCAGCGGTGAGGTAAATCCGCAGGTGCAGAGCCGGATAGAGAGCTTAAAAATAGCAGATCCGTTTGCGGTGGGCCGTTTTTGGTTCGATCGCGAATTTCCCTGGGAACACAGCAATTTCAGTTCGCTTTCCGGCTACAAACTGACTGACAGCATTACGCTTTACCACCGAATTCAGGATCAGTTCATCGAATGGAATCAGAAAACTGGCGGTAGTGTAGTGGAACTGCACGCTTATTGTTACAAGGAGAAAGAATTTCCGAACCAGGAAGTTTTACTGGCTACTTTTGAGCAAGAATTGTACGAAATTGTACCGGAATTAAAAGAGGCAAATATGCTGCACCGGGAATTGGTAAATCAAAAGAATTTTTCTGGATATCCGCCCGGTAGTTATGCGGAACGCCCGGAGACTTGCTGCGCTGTACCTAATCTTTTGTTTGCGGGAGATTGGGTGAAAATGCCGTTTCCTTGCGGTTTAATGGAAAGGGCAGTGAGCAGCGGTTTGTTGGCAGCTAATGCTATTTTATATCAAGAGGGTTTGCAGAGGCGATCGCTCTTGACGGTGAATCCCGAAGGCGTGTTAAAAATCTAAGCTTGGCAGCGGGGGCGGGTTTTATCAATCGTCAATTATCGGCTGCTATTCTCGGTAAAACCCGCCCCCAGCCATACCATTTTAGATTGTAGATTTGAGATTTGAGATTTTAAGGAATGAGAATGACTGATTCAATAAGGGTTTAGAGGTTTCCTACAGTTACATTCTTTTGTTAAGATGAGTTACGGTTTGTGGGTGTGGTTTCGCTGAGGAGAAAAGGCAGAGCTTGCGAACAAAAAAAATATCTGCGTTGAGGGGGGTGGATATGCGGTTAAAATATTATTGAATGAGTATAAAGCAATAATAGATGCTGAATAGTAACTGCAAAATTGGTAATAAATCTGTAATGTTTGATGCTTTTGCAACAGAATACGATTTCGCCGCCACCTTGCAAAACCAGAACGATTTCTTTACTAACAACCTATCGACCAGCAAAGGTGCAGCATTAGATATTGGCTGCGGTTCTGGAATTCTTGCTTTTGAATTAGCCCAGTATTACGATAATGTTGTCGCCGTCGATTTGTCAGCAAAGATGCTGGCGATCGCCAGTCAAAAACGTTCCGCTCCCAATATCGAATACATCCAAATGGATGCCAGTCAATTAGCGCTCGATCGCCAATTTGATTTAATAGTTAGTGCTGCTACTTTTCACCACCTGCCCAACCTCCCCGCAGCCCTCGATGCAATAAAAAAAATGTTAAAGCCCCACGGAAAAATCGTTTTTTTAGATAAAATTTCGGAAGTCGAAACACCTGCTACAATAGGCTACATATTAGGTGCTGCGAGAGATTTTAGACCCGACTGTTCCACCTACGGATTTCGCAATGCTTTAAGATTATTAAAATTTCGATTGTCCCCTGGGTGGTTGAAGCATTTAGCTAGCGATAGGTATTTGTCAGAACGGAGATTTAGAAAAATTTACGGTCGTTGCTTTCCAGGCTGTTATTTTGTAAAATTGGGTTGTTTTATGGGCGTAATTTGGGAACATTTGTAATGCAAAACAACGCGATAAAATCGGAATCTGCAAGGGAACAAAAAACTCACATCCGCCAGTTGGGCATTAATCTCGATCGGTGGTATGCGATCGCCCGCAGCACAGAGGTGCAAACTCAGCCACTAGCTGCGAAAATCTGGAATCGGGCGATCGTACTTTTCCGCGACAGTGCAGGTAAAATCAACGCTTTAGAAGATAGATGTCCCCATCGGCAAGTTAAACTCAGCCACGGCAAAGTTAAAGGCGATTTAATCGAATGTGCTTACCACGGATGGCGGTTAAATGCAAGGGGAGAATGCGCCGAAGTCGATTATTTAGCAGACAATCAAAAGCTACCTAACTGCAAAATTCGCTCCTATCCAGTCCAGGAAAAAAACGGTTTTATCTGGCTGTTTCCTGGCGACGAAATGCAAGCAGAAAAAATAGATTTACTGGATTTGCCCGAGTGGGAACATCTCAATTATATTGCCACAGTTTCAGTCATCGACTGTCAGGCACACTATTCATTTTTAATTGAAAACTTGATGGATATGTACCACGGACACTTGCACGATGATTGGCAAGCTTGGGCAAATCCGGTGTTAGATACTTTAGAAGAAAACGAGCATCAAGTAACTGCTCGCTATCAGGCACAAAGTTATTACAAAATAGATAAAATTTGGTCAATTTCTCAGTTATTTTTTAAATCTCTGCGCCGACTGCACCCGGAACCGCTGGAGGTGAGTTATGTTTACCCGCACTGGGTTTCAACTTTGGGGAGCGACTTTAAGATTTACTGCTTGGTTTGTCCGGTTAGCGAGACAGCAACTCGCGCTTATTTAATTCATTTTACCTCATTAAATGCGTTTTGGCGGCTGCACAAATTGCCTGTATGGTTTCGCCGGTTTATCAAAGATAGTTGTTTCGGTGCTGCTCAAAAATTATTAGATGGTTTGGTGCGGCAGGATGTGTTAATGATTGAGGAAGAACAGCAGGCTTTTTTGCAGAATTCAGAAAGAAAGAGTTACGAATTAAATCGAGCTTTAGCCAGCGTGCAAAGGTTGATGAGAAGTCAGACAGAAAATGAATAATTCAGTCGCAGAGTCCAAGCTGCACAGGTTAATATGTATATTTCACAAAAATCAGGGAAGTATAAGCGAGGAAAATTCGGCTAGTCCTGAACGCAGAAATTGTATTTGGATGCGCTAGGATTTAGACTAAAAGTTACTTTAAAAGAAGATGAATTGGCGGGGAATAAAACCCAGCGCAATTCATCTGCGTTAATCCGCGTGCATCAGCGGTAAAAAAATCTAAATCCCGCAGCAAAAACCTTACTTTTTAGGCCGCTGCTGCTGGTAAACGCTGACAACCTTATCCGCATAAGTAGCAGTTGCGCCACTTTTGCAAGCTGCGGAGTCCCCAGTCATCCACCAGCAAGCGGCGCGGCGTACAGCGGTTAATTCATTGCTGCTGCTAGCTTTGTATTCGTCGCGCAGCAAATCGCCCACGATACAGGTAACAATTGATTTGGCTTTTGTCGCGTCGGCCTCAAATTGTTGGGGTGTTAAATCTTGTTTGGTACAGAATTTTGCCCAGCGGGAAATATTCCCTGGCAAAACTTGCCACTGACTGTACATTCCGTCATTTGCTGCTTGTGGCGGGGCGGCTTGTCGCATTGCTTCTACGAGGGCGGAAACTTGTGCGTCGGTGACTGCTTGCGCTGTGGCTGGAAGTGATTGCAATCCGAGGCTAATTATCAGGCTGCCGAATAGTAGATTGGTTTTTGCGATCGATTTAAAATTCATTCACAATCCCCTGTTTGATGTAAAGTTTATTCCCTCAAACAAGGTTTACTATTTTGTCGATCGAATACCTCTGTCTTAAGTATGATTTGCTTGTTGAATGGACTGTCGATCGCCCTTACGATAGAAATTGTTAATCAAGTACGATAAAATCAGGGAAGTACAACCCAGGGAAATTAGACGTTACACTACAGCAGAGGGTACGGCACCATTCGCCGAGTGGCTTGATGCCCTCCGCGATCGGAATGTTAGAGTTAGAATCAAATCTAGGCTTGACCGAGTTGAGCAAGGTAATCTCGGAGATTTCAAGTCAGTGGGACAAGGAGTTTTTGAACTCAGAATTAATTATGGCCCGGGCTACCGCCTCTACTTCGGACAAGTCGGCTTGACAATTGTGGTAATCCTCATAGCTGGGGATAAAAGCACCCAAGAACAGGACATTCGACAAGCTATAGAATACTGGACAGATTATGAAAAACGTGAAAGCACCGACAAGTGATAGCTACCGCGAGTACCTAATTGAATCTCTCAAAGAGCCGGAAGAAGCTGCTGGTTTTATCGGCGCTATCTTGGAAGAAAAAGACCCTGAACCCGCACTTTTGAGAAATGCCATCCGAAAGGTGATTGAGGCTCGAATCAGGATGAATGCTCTTTCGGAGTCAGCAAAAGAACATCACGAAAAACTCGACAAGATGCTGACTGAAAGCGGCGGTTTGGAAATTTACAGCTTTGTAGAATTGCTCGAAGCATTAGGATTTAAACTAGAAATTACTGTCGCAGATACTGAGTTGTCGGCTGACTCGAAATCAACGGATTTTGGGGAATCAGAATTATCGCCCGAACCAGTAGTAATTAATCCCAGTTAATGAGTAATCGCGCCCTCACCCTTCCCTCACAAAATCTAACAAACGATGAGCCATTTCAAGCTTGCTGCAAGGTGCTATTTCTACTTGCTTGCCGGCGGCATTAATTAATATTGCTTGATTGGTATTGCTGCCGAAACCTGCACCTATTTGATCGATCGGGTTTGCGGCAATTACATCCAGTTTCTTTGCCCGCAATTTCTCCAAAGCTGGCTTGACAATATCCCCAGTTTGTGCTGCAAACCCGATTAATTTTTGGTGCGGCTGTTTCAATTTTCCCAACTCTGCCACAATATCCGCTACCGGTGCCAACGGTAAACAATTCGGGAGCGATCGCTTGGGCAGTTTCTCACTACTGTACTCAGCCGGCTTCACATCCGCTACCGCCGCCGCCATCACCGTCAAATCCGCCTCGTGAAAGCATTGCAGCATCGCCTGCCACATTTCTTGTGCACTCGTAACTGCGATCGCCCGCACACCTGAGAGCGGCAATTCGCCAGTTATACTGTGTACCAGCGTCACTGTCGCGCCGCGGTGCTGTGCAGCTTGCGCCAAAGCTATACCCATTTTGCCAGTGGAAGGATTGCCGATAAACCGCACCGGATCGAGGTGTTCCCGCGTTCCTCCCGCACTAATCAACACCCGAATGCCCGCTAAATCTCGATCGCCCTTCGCATACAACAGCGATTCAATATGAGGCAAAATCTCACCAGGTTCTGCCATGCGGCCGACACCCGCGCGATCGCACGCCAGCATTCCCGCCCCCGGATTCGCAGCATGATAGCGCCCATAAGTCAAAACTTCCCGCCAATTCCGCTGCACCGTCGGCTGTTCCCACATATCCGTATTCATCGCCGGTGCCAGCAAAATTGGGCAATTAGAAGCTAAGACAGTATTAGTCAACAAATTATCAGCAAAACCCCCCGCCAACTTAGCCAAAGTATTAGCTGTCAGGGGAGCAATTACAAAAACTTCTGCCCATTCTCCCAGTTGAATATGCAGGGGACGCCCGTGACTTGCTTGCCAAAAATCTTTGTCAGTAAAAGCAGGATGGCGGCACAGAGTAGCAAAAGTCAAAGGCGTTACAAACTCCCCGGCGGCATCAGTAAGAATAACTTTAACTTCCGCTCCAGCTTTCGCTAAAGTTGAAACTACTTCGCAAACTTTATAAGTCGCAATCCCGCCACTAACGCCGATTAAAATTCGTCTGCCTTTCATGATTTTTGGTAATACAGCAACCTTCGAGGTTATGAGAACTTGATGAATGCCTGAAACCAGTGCGAAGAATTGCCCGATCGCATCTCCTCATTCTTTCTTCCTCATTCTTTCTTCCTTCTTCCTTCTTCCTTCTTCCTTCTTCCTTCAGCCATAAAAAAGAATCAAGAAAGAAATTAAGATAAAAACAGGCTAAAATCCCTAATTCATCTGTTTAATCCGCAACAAAATATGCTGCTAACTTCTTCCTCAATTCCGTCGAATTTTTTGAGCTAGATTTTTCAGTCTATGCTTCGTCGTAGGCTTCCATATCCAGAAGGTGGAGATAAGGTTCAACCAGTTCCGGCCGCTGAAAGGCAAGCGATCGCAACAAATGCCAATCATTCAATCCCTCAAAAGGATCTGTATAATCGTCAACTTCCAAACGGACAGCCAATTCTGCCACGTCCTGAGAAGTAAGTACAGCTATATCGCGCGATGCTTTGGTTAAAGTTTTCATTTTTTTCCCCTGCCCGAGACTTCCGCCATACTATATACTAAACCTTTAATCAGATTTCGACACAGTTTCTACAACAAAACTTCGCATTACCTCTATAACTTCCGGCAGAATCTCGTGTCCCATGTTAAATTCTTGATACTGCACCGCAGCTCCCCAAGCCGTCAAACTGTCGCGCGATCGCACAGCAGCACTAACAGGCACAATAGTATCTTGAGTACCGTGTACGATTAAAACAGGTGGCAAAACACTCCCCGCAACTGGCGAAATCTGGTGTAAATAACCGCTCAGACAAATTAAACCAGCTAGGGGCAAAGTCAATCCCACATCTAGAGTCATCGCTCCGCCTTGAGAAAAGCCACCTAAAATAGTGCGAGACAAAGGCACGCCCGTGGTGCTTTCCAAAGACAGCAAAAATTCCCTCAGCAATTGCCGGCTTTCTACCAATCCCTGAGCGTCTTTGCTTTGAAGGTTATACCACGCTTTGCCGCTCGTTACTTGGGGATGGGGGAACGGGGCATCGGGAAACAGAAACTGATAATCCGGCAAATTGAAAAAGGGTGCTAAGGAAGTCAAATCGCGAGCATTAGCACCCCATCCGTGCAAAGCGACAATCAAAGCGACAGGTTTGCGATCGGTTTTTGGCGGAATGCTAATAAATTGTAAAGACATCGTAGTTAGTAATTGGTAATCTGGCATCGCTACAATTATAAATTGTCACGACGGGTAAAACCCCAAATATTTGTTTTGGGCGATATTTAACTATAAATTAAGACGCGCTTGGCAATAACTCTAACTCAGGACAGTTGACTGTTAATTGTAGGGTGCAACCTAAGCACCGCGAGCATCTTTCACAGGAATGCAAGCCAAATTCTTGCTAGGTATATATAGCCCAGTCTCATTAAGAGTGAGGTATGTCTGGTAATGGGTAATGGGTAATGAATAATGGCACTACCCTGCTTTTGAACAGCAAGCTTTTTCATGATGACCTTTTTCCCGATTCCCGATTACCGAACACCGAAAACCCAAGCGTCCGCGAATCTTTTTGAGAACTACTATATATCAATCGAGTTCTCCGGTTCGCGCTCCTAAAAAGTCTTTTGACAAAATTGAAATGTTCCCAATTTATGCAGCTAATTGCAATTGATATTAGTTCTCAGAAAAGCTGCAACTGTAGCAGACATCTAAACCATTAGACAGTAAGTTATTCTCAATCCTAAAATCTAAAATCTAAAATTTAAAATGGTATGACACTTACCGCAGGTGAAACCTTAGAAACAGATTGCTCGAACTGTTGCCGCACCGGCACCTCAATCAAGAATTCAGTTCCCTCTCCCGGAGCCGATACGCACCTGAGCGAACCGTGATGTTTGTCTACTATTTGATAGCAGATCGACAATCCCAAGCCAGTACCTTTGCCTACAGGCTTGGTAGTAAAAAACGGATCAAACAAACGCTTTTTGACATTTTCCGTCATGCCCGTTCCATTGTCAGCGATTCGCACGCATACACAATTAGAACTTAAAAGTTCAGTGCGAATCCGAATAGTAGGTAAAAATGCCGAATTCGAGGCGTTGTTTTCGAGCTTGTATTGATTTGCTGCATCATATAAAACATCAATGGCATTGCTCAAAACATTCATAAATACCTGATTCAATTGTCCCGCCCAGCACTCCACTAATGGCAAACTTCCGTATTCTTTGATGAGTTTAATGCCAGAAAAATCAGCTTTTGGTTTCAGCCGACTCTCCAAAATCATCAAGGTGCTGTCAATGCCTTGGTGAATGTCAACTGACTTCATTTCAGCTTCATCCAAGCGCGAAAAATTCCGCAGAGAAAGCACGATCTGGCTGATCCGTTGAGCTCCCATATTCATAGATTGTAGGATTTTAGGCAAGTCTTCACTGATAAACTCCAAATCAATATCTTTTAGTTTTGCTTGCACTTCGGGCGTTGGGTTCGGATATTGCTGCTGGTATATTTCCACAAGTTCCAGCAAGTCTCGAGTATATGCGCCTGTATGGATCAGGTTGCCAGAGATGAAGTTCACAGGATTGTTAATTTCGTGGGCAACTCCAGCCACCAACTGCCCCAGGCTGGACATTTTTTCAGTTTGGATTAGTTTAAATTGAGCTTCCTGCAAATTTTTTAGTGCTGTTTCTAGTTCAGCGGTGCGCTGTTTTAGTTGAATTGTACGATCGTACACTTGCTGTTCTACTTTTGCAGTACGTTCTAGAGACATCAACAGGTAAATCGTCAAGCTGCCAGTCATCAATAGCCCGATCGCGCCAATTGCCAGCGAACCCTGATGCGTCCTCATGCTCTGGTACCCCTTCCCAGGCAAAACTAGCAGCCTCCACTGGCGGTCTGCTACGTTAAATAGGCGAGTGCAAGCACTAGGATTTTGACAGATTTTTCCCCGGATATTAGCTAACTCTGGCTTTTCGTGTTTTGGGTTATCTATTAACTGCTTAGCTTGTGAGTCGTAGCGCACTAGAAAGCGTTCTTTCTCTATAGCAGAGTTGTCATAGAGGTAAAAATTAATCTTGTCTAAATTTAGCGATTCTAAAGAGGAATCGACCATACTGGTGATCTGAAACAGGCCCGCAATAACTCCCATGAGGTTTTGGCGGCCGTTGACGGAGTTATCAGCAGAAGTTGTGCGGCGGTGTACTGGTAGAAATACTTGCAATCCCGGTTGATTGTTGCTGACTAATCTAATCCGCCCGGAAGCCCCTATTTTCCCGGTATTCACCGATTTCTCTAAAGCTGCTTTGCGATCGGGGCTGGAGGCAACATCAAAACCGATCACTTTATTATCTTCTTCTAGTGCTTCTCTGTAAATAATTGGAAAGTATTCCGATCGCACTTTTGCTTTGACCTGCTTTTTGTCAGGAGTTCGCTCGTAAATTTGAAATGCGGGAAAATCTTCGGCTCGAATTCTCCGTTCATAAGCTGCTTTTTGGGCAGCAGGTACGCGCTGAATCCAGTTAACAGAATGTATAGCAGTATTGCGGGCAAGTGCAGGTTGAGCGAAGTGCTTAAAATCTTCTCGGGTAACTTCAGTAGACGCCCTGTAGAATCCTTCAAGTGAGTACAAAACTTCTAAATTTTTATTGATGCTTTGCTGCAATGCCACATTCAGGCGATCGGCTTGCTGATGAAATTGAGCTTGCATTCGTTGGTTTTCCGAATGCCACACAACGGCTGCGGCTGCCAATGACAAACTCGTACCAGTGCAAAGAGTCAGGGCTGCTGGAATGTAGCGACGGTGCGACAGTAAACTTTCGGTCAGCGAATTAAACCAATTGCTCGCAAAATTCATATTTCCAGACCTTCTGCCACCGGAGTGCAATTTTTTAAAGACTTGTAAAATTCCTTGATAGCACGAAGGGCAGCGCAGAAACCAGATTGTCTAAAAACTTATGATCGCAGGAATAAGACTTACCCTGAGCAACTCAGTTTCTACGAAACTATTGGTCTGGTAACGAGAAAGTTGGGAAGAAACCGGCTTTTTACGAATAGTGTATCCACGACTGAGGAATTGAAAGCGATTGTAACTAAGTGTAACGAAGCCAGTTCCCATCTGATCCCTCCCAAATTCCTTCCCCGGAAGAACCTGGGAACGAGAAAAAACCTTGATGTGGTGGGGCGGGTAATCAATACCCACCCTACAAAACCAACTTAACTGTGGAAGCGCCTACAAAACAGTCCCTATTTCCTTCAAATAAACCCGTGTAAACGGTTCATCATCCCCCAGAGTATACTGTTCGATCAACCCCTGGCGGCGAAGAGAAATACTACTTCCTTCCCTCACCACAACAGTATCGTCATCAGTGCTTTCTCTAACCAACATCATCTCAGTTTCTCCCGGATTATCTAGCACCACCATATTGCTGCCCCGATAAAACATTCCCTCAGCTTCCAAAATATCTTCGGGATATTCAGCAATTAACAAATCGAGCTTGGGATTCCGTAGCAAACTTTGCACGTTAAGATGGTAATTCTTATTCAAAACTTTTTCAGAGCGGTTAACAAAAAGTCCACCGCGACAAACAGCACCGATTGTCCAATCGGGATGCTGCAACAGAATATGGTCGATAGTTTCTTGTAGGTCATGTACCGAAATTCTGTTGAAAGTAATAATTGGGATTCGAGCTGATTTTCCCGATTCAAAGAAAGTTTCGATAATATGCGAAGGCACATCAACTCCTTCGCCGACAGCGGGGTTAAGGTGCATAAAAATTCCCGGCGCGGCATTGATCTCGATAATCCCAAAATTGCCTGTTTTCCAAGATTTGGCGAGAGTTTCTGTTACCACATCAATCCCCAAACAAGTTAACCGAAAATGTAGGGCGATATCTTGAGCCAAAACAATGTTATCCGGGTGAATAGTGCGGGTAGCGTCGATGCTGACACCGCCTGCGGAAAGATTAGCGACTTTGCGTAGATACACAGTGCGATCGCGAGTTGGCACACTATCCAATGACAGTCCTTGTTCTTCCAGATACATTTCCATCGCTTCGTCGGACTGAATTTTGCTCATCGCCGAAGTTGGCGTATCCAAACGTTCTGGTTTGCGGTTTTCACGGCGGATCAATTCGCGAATTGTTGAGTCGCCATCACCTGTTACGCAAGCGGGTCGGCGTTCAGTGGCAGAAACAAATTTGCCGTCAACGCACAGCAGCCTAAAATCCGATCCTTTGATGCTGTTTTCCACAATTACTCGTACCGGATCTGTTTCGGGAATGGCCTTAACTGCTCTTTTAAAAGCTGCCTGCAATTCCTCGGCCTCCCGGACATCTGCTGTGACGCCAATTCCTTTATGACCCACTACTGGTTTGATAGCAACTGGGTAGCCAATTTCTCTAGCAACTGCCAGAGCTCCGTTTTCTGTGGAGACGATATCGCCTTTGGGAACAGGAAAGCCTAATGTAGCGAGAAAAGCTTTACAATCGTCTTTGCGCGTGGTAAAATCTGAGTCTAAGTGGCTGTCAGAATCAAAGGTAGTTGCAGAGCCACGAACCAGTTTTTTGCCGTACCCATATTGCATTAGTCCTTCATCCCACAAATAAAATGCGGGAATGCCTTTTTGGGATGCCGATCGCATTAACGAATAAACTGTCGGGCCTCCGTAAACTGACTGCCGGAACATATTTTGCAGCGCGCCCATTTGTGCTTCCAAGGGAAAGTCTTGATTTTGATTAATGGCTTCAAACCAATCCCAAACTGCGTACACTACTGCTCGGGCAGTGCGGGCGTGAAGTGCTTCTATGCTGATTCTGTTAAACTGAGAAAACGGCTTGATGTTCCAGTGTTGAAAATGCAAACCCATGTCGAGTTTTGCTACTTCTGAGGCGGTACGGCCGAACAGTTGGGCATGGTTCGAGAAAGTTTCGTGCAGCAGTTGCGGGTAGCGATCGCCAATAATTTTCTGGTAATGTGCGATCGGCAAAGGTTCGCTCGCGCCCGTCACCGCGAAATCAAAAACTAAAGCCGCGGTGTCTAAATAAGGGTTGGGCCCGATATAGTGTTTGAAGTTGAACACATCAAAAATATCGGTTTTTCGAGCATTGACGCGAGCTGTTTCCGTGCTTTTTTCTTGCAGCATTTTCTAACCTCCTTTGAGCTAATTTTTTACGGTAACTTTATAGTCGGTGCAGGGGATACTACCTGCGGGCATAGATATTCCAGCAGTGAGATAAATACTCCCAGCAATTCTGCCCTCAGTATTGCCCGATAGGGGGAGTGGGAGAGTAGGGGAGATGGGGAGAGGGGGAGAGGGTGAGAGTGGGAAAATATTCCTTCTTCCTTCAACATCTAACTAAGCATAGATGACTAAGCATAGATAACTAAGCATAGATAACTAAGCACTTATGACTAACGACTACTTCTTTCCCCCCTTGCAAAAAAAAGCTATAACTTTTGAGAGGTACACTGTGTACTTATAATTGTTTATGACAGTGAAAGAAAATTTAAGAGGCAGCAAATTATGAAGATCGCACAAACTGCTCTCAGGGAAAAAGTTCACCACTTAGCTGAGGAAGCATTTCACCGGAAGCTAATTTCTGGCTACGGTGATGGTCAAAACAGCAACGAATATCAGATTGTCTGGAACGGCAAACCCAGACACCTACCTTTAGAACGGGCGAGTACCATATTGAGCAATTTGATCGAGCGATCGCACTAACGGGCGATCGGACTAATTGAGGACTGACGCTCATCAATCTGATTTCTACGAGCAATCAGAGGAGGATTAGCGAAGAATCGGATCAGAAACCGGATTGATCACCGCGCGCGCGTGGGCCCTGTAATTTAAGCTCATTTCTTGACCCCTCCTATCTCCTGTTAGGGGGGGTAAGTTTGTTTTGTCGATCGTCGAGGATGAGTCAACACCCACATCACCCTTGAGCTGTGTGCGTGCTGGAGGGGTAGAAGTATGAGATTTTTTTGTATCTATATATACCTTTGGGCCGTTTTCGGAAAAAAGAAGTTTGTGTTTTAGTGAAATTAAATAAATTAACAGTGGAGATATTATGGCGAGCAACCAAATTCAGGGGAAGTTGCTAATTATTGGTGGCGCGGAAGACAAAGAGGGGGACTGCAAAATTCTGCGGGAATTCTTGCGGTGCGCCGGAGGAACTAAAGCGCGCATTGTTGTCATGACTGCTGCAACAAGCTTGCCGGGAGAAGTAGGAGATAATTACATCCGAGTGTTTGAGCGACTTGGCGCTGAAGACGTGCGAGTTGTTGACACCCAGAAACCCGAAGATGCCAGCAATCCAGATTATTTAGAAGCGATCGAACAAGCCACTGGCATATTCTTTACAGGCGGAGATCAAGCGCGGATTATTAGCTGCTTGAAAGACACCAAACTCGACGCAGCTATGCACAAACGCTACTCGGAAGGGGCGATTGTTGGTGGCACCAGTGCCGGCGCGGCAATGATGCCAGACATGATGATTATTGAAGGAGACTCAGAGACAAATCCCCGCGTTGATGTGGTAGCAATGGGCCCAGGAATGGGTTTCCTTCCCGATGTTGTCATAGACCAGCATTTCGCCCAACGAGGTCGTCTGGGACGCTTAGTTTCGGCACTCTTGCTGCAACCTGCCGTGTTGGGATTTGGTATTGACGAAAATACAGCTATTTTAGTCCACGGTGACGAGTTGGAAGTCATTGGCGAAAGCGCTGTAACTGTCATCGACGAGTCGGAAAAACTCCACGACAATGTAGAGGGACTTTTGAAGGATGAGGCTTTGGCGATTTGCGGCGCTAAGTTGCACATACTCCCCCACGGATACCGGTTTAACTTGAAAACTCGCCAGCCGGTGCTCCATAACGTAGCAACTACAGCAGAGAAAGAAAGGGCGATCGCCTAATTTACTTGCAACTGGCAAACATCTTAAAATTATCTAAGGTGAGCACTGCAAACCTTACCCATTCTAGCAAGTAGGACGGTTAAAAACCCAGTTTCTCTCTCCACAAGCAATAAAAAGAAGAGGATTTTACCTCTTCTTTTATTGCTGCGGCTTCGGATTTTTTAAGCACTTTTCTGTTCGCCAAAAATCGACTGCTGCCCTTCTGCAGTCGATATTAAATTCCACCCTTGAGTTCTCAGCTTCTGATAAGTTGCCCATCCCTTAGAACCGCCCGGTTCCCGGTAGTCGGGTACAGCGAACTGCGGAAAAGCTGTATAAGGCCGCCACCCCTGACGGGCATCGGTGCGTAAGTGCAATATCTTTTCTCCCTTGCCTCCGAGTCTGGGCAACCAACACATTTGTTTTAGCATTTTTAACACTCCAGAGTTTTACAGTAACGGTAATTCGCCAACATCCCCAATTAAACTTTTAGAGCTTTAGAGCCACTGCTCGGAATATCTAACGGGTAACAGGGACGAATGAGATTTTCACCAATTACCAATTACTGAGGTAGCAGCAGTCGTTAAAGCTGATTTCGGTTCTGCCAAGTTTGCCAGTCAAAAAATATAAAACAACTGCTGCCAAGACATAAGCAAAAATAATCATTGCTATTCTCGGCTCAAACTTGGCTTAAAGTCGATGGCGCGAAAATCCAGTGGAATAAAGCATTCATTCTTGTGGTTTTCCTTGCCTTATAATTACAATCACATCCTCGCTATTTCCGCCTAAAATGACATCTTTCTACAGTATTAGCTCTGTTAGCGAAAAAATGTTCCTTTAGTTACAAATATTAAACTCTGACCACGATTTATATAGTTATCAAAAGTTAAATTACTTTTCATAAACAGCCCTTAATATTTTTTAGTTACTTTAACTACATTTTTGATTGATTTAAATCTGGCCTCCGGGTGCTTAGTGGCGCACCTTACTCAATCGCTAGGGTGTCTACTACTAAACCCTCCGGGTGCGCCTATAACTACCTAACAACATAAGAGTTACACCTGTAACTCTTAAGAACGAGGGCGACAGATTTACCAAATTGTAAAAATCAATACTAATCACACTTATAATTTCTGCAAACCAGATATTCATGGCCGCTGCAATTGAATTCAAACTCTTCGCTCCCAACCACAAAGCAGCTACACTGCTCGGCGCTTTTTCCCAATGGCAAAAAAATTATTAGAAAAAGATGACAGAGGTTATTTCCGCACTAAAATTCAGCGCGTTGCTTAATTAGGGTATAAAAAAATAAGTTGAAAATCCCGAAGCTTTGTAGATACTGGTTTCTATGACTTGCATATTTAGCCTTTCATACCATAAATCAGCAACGCCCGGTTTTGTTAGTCACAGCAGTAGGAATACCGATGCTGTGGATGGGCGAAGAGTTTGGACAATCCACTCGGCTAACTCGCAACCACTCGAATAAACTGCAATGGTTTTTGTTGAAAAATTAGCCAAATCATGAGTTCTTGGAATACTACAAACACGTGATTCGGCTGCGGGAAAAAGTTCCGGCACTTTATACCGAAAATATTGATATTTATCCACGAAAATCTCGAAGCCAAAGTGCTGGCTTACTACCGCTGGAGCGATGAGGAAACGCGAGCAGTAGTTGTCGCTAATTTTTCTGATACTTATCTATCTGGTAACAGCATTCCTAAGTTTCCGGCGGCAGGAAGTTGGCACGAGTGGATGTATAACAAAATAGTAGAAGTTGGGCAAGAAGGGTTTAAGTTGGATTTGCCGGAATGATCAGCGCAAGTATTTGTTTGAGAGCCGGAGAATTATGTCTCCAGGCAGATGATCGGCTCAGTTGTACAACAGTAGATTGTATTTAGGATGGGCGCACCAAACTCAACAAACTGGGTTTTTCTACCTAGGTGGATGGCTGTAACGATACTTTTTTGTAAAAAAACTCGGTTTCTGCATCCAAGAGTGCGATCGTAATTCCTGGTATTGAGAAGAAAAATTGCACGGCGACGTGCCAACTGTCAATTAACAAGTCAATTAACACAAACTTTGTCGGAGGACAAACTCTATGGGCTGGCTAAAAAGATTGTTTGGTTTAGAAAAACTTGAAAATCAAGAAACTGTTGATGCTCCTGCTTACCAAGCACCTGTAGCTCAATCTCAAGCTCAAGCTCAACCTGCTGCGAGCGCTCAGACAATCCCGCCGGAACGCATGGGCTTGAACGGAGAATACGATCAAAGCGGTTTAGCTAAACGGGTTGCTCAGGCTTTCGATGCAAATCCAGATGTTGCGGATATTGAGACTGTTTATGTGGCTCAACTTGGCACTACGGTGGTTCTCAAAGGTACAGTTCCCAGTCAGGAAATTGTCAAGAAGTTGGTGACAATTGCTAAAGGCGTTAAGGGTGCAACTGGGGTGGAAACTAATGAAGTTACTGTCGGATAACGCGACGGTTATTTCTAACAGTTAACAGTTAGCAGTTAACTGTTAACCAGTTAGTAGTTAACAGTTAACTGTTTTTTTGATTTATCTTTATCTCAATAAAAAATATGACAGGCGAAACATTAGAACCTACTCGCGGGAAATTAGAACGCACTCTTTCGCAGGGAATTCAAGCTTTGTACCGCTCTCAGCTCGGACACCAAACGAGTCAAGCGCTCTGCAATCTTTTGGATAACAAATTGATAATTGTTATCGAAAATGGGCTTACTGAACCAGAAAAACTGCTGGCTCAGAACGGTCAGCACGATTTGGCTTTGCAGGTGCGAGCACAATTAGAATCAGTTCTGGAATTGCCACTGAAAGAATTAATTCAAAAGGTTTTGGGCGTGGGAGTCACTGATTTGCTCCGCGATGCGACCTTAGAGACTGGCCGCACGGGAACGATCACAATTTTGGACTCTGCACCTCAATTTCGTGATTCTAATTATAAATCTAAAACTCCACCAAAAGCATTTCAGAGTTCAGGTACTGGCGGATAATTCTTTCTAAATCTTTGATGTTAAAAGGTTTGGAAAGGTATTCCACGCAGCCTGCTTGGAGAATCCGATCGCGATCTTCTGCTTTTGCTAGTGCTGTGACAGCAACAATCGGAATATGTCTGAGCTCGGGGTTTTGTTGGACCCGCTTTACTACTTCCATACCGTCTATATCCGGCAGGCAAATGTCGAGCACGATTAGGTCGGGTTGTCGATCGACTGCTGCTGAAAGAGCTGCGTACCCGTCAACTGCTCCCACACACTCGCAGCCGAATAAATCGAGTATTTGTGTCAGCAGCTCTAAGTTGTCCGGATTGTCGTCTACAGCCAACACTAAAGGACGCTTGTCAACCTGGGGTTGACCGCTAATCAAAGACGAGGATTCCAATTTATTGTCCCAATGAAGGTAGTTCATAAATGCCGCTCGAAACGATCAAAAAATTTGTTACCGAGGCATTCTTCAAGTGGCACTGCGGCACTTGAAACAGATTGGCTCGTATTGGTAGCTCTTCCATGACCAGTTTTTGGTCTAATCCGATACAATATCGCTACAAGCTGCGGGCAAAATGACCGCTGTTGATTAACCCCATAGCACCTGCTTAATTCTACCTCTCCCAGCGCCAATTACCAACTTAGGGGCTCTTGGTGCGTCAGCCCTGGTAAAAACACGCAATAAATACGGATAATCTTACCAATAAAGCATCCTCGCTTAATAGCATTGAAGAGTGGCGACAGCTTTTAAGGATAATAACAACATTAGACGTGGGTTCCCATACATGGATCTACCTAAAGGAATATTCTAGCCCCAACTTGAATTTAATAACTTACACCTGCTGAGAGATACTTGATTACTCTACTTTATACTTCAATGTTTTTAAGTAGTAATCATCACAATTTAAGCCAGTAAAAAAATTAAGTTTTTACATGAGCTTTACCGGATATTAACCTAGGAGGTTTTAATGACAATTCCAATCAGAGACGACCTGACTTACATTTTGCTCAAAAAGATTGGCAGCGGAAACGGCAGGGGAGAGTCGGAAATTAGGAACGCAGCCGAAGAATATGTGGGTCACCAGGTGGCGGAAGCGGAATTGCTCGGTCATCTGGACTACCTCAACCAAAGAGAATTTATCAAAGCTGACTTTAGTGGAGAACCTTACGGAGGAACTGAGGTATTGCCGCCTTTAGTCGCATTTCAAGAAGCTGATTTAACAGAAAAAGGTCGCAAACTGTTACACAAAATGGAGACGAATCCTCCGAAGTCGCTCCATCAAGAAGGGTCGGCAGTTCCTATCGCTTCAAAGGATATGCCGTTTTTGGAAAAAGTGATGGTAAACGGTCACTTGGAGGATATTTTTGATGCCCGTGACATTACCGAAGTAGTGTACCGGGTCATGCGCGATGTGATGACAAAAGAAGCCATCGAGCACGTGGAATCTGAATTGCACAAAGAAGTTTTGCCTACGGATGACAAAACCCTGCAACAAGAAATAGCCGACCTCTGGAAAGATACCAATCCGCTGGTGGGATTGCTCAGCCGGGTGCGTCAACCTTTGACCGGCGCGCCTGCACCCTTGGGGATCGATGGCAATTTGTTTGCACGGAGGGTGGAACTAGAAGGCGCACTTCCTTCGGGAGTAAAACCGGAAACTGCGATCGCGGCTGTATTTTCGGCAACGAAGGATGAGCTGTCCGAGGAGCGAATTCAGGAAATAGCTGGCTTTTTGCCGGACAGAATTCGGGGAATTTGGGAGTCTGCTTAACGAGACGTTTTAAGGTATAAATACTTACCAGCCGGGTTGAGCAACCAGTATTCTCCCTCAAGAGGGCAGAATACTGGTTGCTCAACCCGGTTTCTTTATACTTTTTGTCTGGTAGCTCTGCAATTGCTTTGTAGTGAGGACGAAAGTCCGATCGAACTCGATCGAACTTTCGTCCTCACTAATTGTCAGATCGCTCTTGCCTTGCCTTGTAAGTGCTGTGAAAAACCCGGTTTATCACTCAAATTTGTCTAAAAATCAGAAATATCCCCAGAAACCGAGTTTCGCGCTCTTGGGTTGGGTCAAGCCCCTAGACAGAGCGAAAGTATTGTAATGTATAATACAAGGCAAGTTAAGACTGTGGCTCGCAAAAATGCTGTCAACAGCCCGGGAGATCAAAAGGCATGACCCGCACCAAAGTTACACAAATGTCACGATCGACTTTAGAACAAGAGATTTTACTCAATCGAATTACCAATCGCATCCGCAACTCTTTAGAACTGCAAGAGATTTTGACGACAACTGCCCGAGAAATCCGCAGCTTTTTACAGAGCGATCGAGTAAAAGTTTATCGCTTTGAGACCGACGGTAGCGGTGAGGTCATTGCTGAGTCCATCAACGGTGACAATTTGCCCTCTATGCTGGGTTTGCGCTTTCCACCAGGCGACATTCCCCATAGTGCTCGGGAAATGTTTCTCAAAGCGCGGCAGCGAGTGATTGTAGATGTGGAATTGAAGCATCAAACAATTAATCGGTTAGATTGTCCCGAAACCGGTAAAACTTTAGCAGTTGAAGATATTACCTATCGTCCTGTAGACCCTTGTCACGCTGAATATCTGAAGGCTATGGGGGCACGTTCTTCTCTGACTGTGCCGATTTTGCATCAAAATCACCTTTGGGGGCTGTTGGTGTCTCACCATAGTCAACCGAAACGGTTTAGCGATCGAGAATTGAAAATGGTGCAGTTGCTTGTGGATCAACTTTCAATTGCGATCGCCCAATCTTTTCTGCTGAGTCAAGCTAGACAGCAAGCGCGTGACGAAGCCGTTATTAACCAAATTACCAGTTTGCTGCATTCTCCTCTGGAACTAAACGAAATTCGGAAAGTAGTTCTCGAACAAACTGTCAAGCATTTGCGTGGTTCAGGAGGGCGACTCTACATTGCAGCCGAGTTTGGCGATCGGCCCGCTTTGCTTTATACCTGTGGCCAGCAGCCCGCGGACATCGACCTTGAACTCAGCCCATTTTGGCAGCAGATTATGGGGAGGGCAAACCAAGACGATCCACCACAAACAGCTAATCATACAAGCCAATTAGGTATTTTTGAAAATCTATATTCCCAGCATTACAGCTCAATTGACAGCAATATTTCCAGTTTTCTCGTACCGCACTTGTACGCAATTTCCGATATTTCTAAAGAACCTCAACTCAAATCTGTATCTGCCAATTTAGTCGCAGCTTGCATTCGAGCATTTTTGGCAGTACCGCTGCAATACCGCCAACAGTGCATCGGCTGTCTCACCGTTTTTCGCAGCCCTATACAAACCGAAATTTTGTGGGCGGGCCGTTGCAGTTCGGACACCCGGCACGATCGTCCCCGACAGTCATTTGCAGCTTGGAAAGAAATCAAAACAGGCGAAGCTCAAAAGTGGACCAGCGAAGAACAGAAGCTAGCACAATCTTTAGGAACTCACCTGTACATGGCTGCAATGCAGAGGCGTGTCGAGGCGATGATCCGACATCAAGCTTCTCACGACCCATTAACCGGTTTACCTAATAGATTACTGTTTAATGAAAGGCTGTCTTTAGCTTTAGCTAGCGCTCACCAAAATGGAGAAATGCTGGCGGTAATCTTTCTAGATTTAGATAGATTTAAAAATGTTAACGATACCCTCGGTCATCCAGTGGGCGATTTGTTGCTGCAAAGTGTATCTCGGCGTTTGACTAAGTGTTTGCGCGTGGGGGATTCGATGGCTCGTTGGGGCGGAGATGAATTTACTGTACTGCTGTACAATATCAACACCCCGGAGGAAGCAACTAAAATTTGCAAGCTAATTATCCAGAGTTTAAGCAGTCCTTTTAATTTTGAAGGTCTGGAACTTTATATTAAGGCTAGCTTGGGAATTGCTTTGGCTCCTTACGACGGAGAAGATGCAGAAACTTTGCTAAAAAATGCTGATGCTGCGATGTATAAAGCTAAACAGAAAGGTCGCAATAATTATCAGTTTTACACGCAGGCGATCGGCAGTAAAGTCTCCGAGGATCTTAACTTAGAAAATGATCTTTACAAAGCTCTAAACAAATCTGAGTTTGTCCTGCACTATCAACCGCAAATAAATTTAAATACTGGCAAAATAGCGGGCATGGAAGCTCTGATTCGCTGGGAGCATCCCGAACGGGGTTTGATTCCTCCCGATCGATTTATTCCCTTAGCTGAGGAAACAGGATTAATCTGCCAAATTGACGAATGGGTGATGCGGACTGCTTGCTTGCAAAATCGAGCGTGGCAATTACTGGGATTGCCGCCGATTCGGATAGCAGTGAATTTATCAGCCCGCCAGTTTCTGCAACCTCACACTGTACAAACCATCGCTGAAATTTTATCAGAAACCAAGTTAAATCCCGAATATTTAGAAATAGAAATTACCGAGAGCATTGCGATGACAGATGTGAGCTTCACGGTGTCGGTATTGCAGCAGTTGCAGGACATGGGAATTCACATTTCTCTGGACGATTTTGGCACTGGTTATTCTTCGCTGTGGTCTCTGAAAAACTTTCCCCTCAATAATTTAAAAATAGACAAATCTTTCGTGGCCGATTTGGTGACCGGCAGCAGCGGTGCTACTATTGTGAAACTGGCGATCGCCTTGGGACAGGGGCTGAATTTACAGGTGATTGCTGAGGGAGTGGAAACAGCAGAACAGTTAGCGTTTTTGCGATCGCATCAGTGCGATATGGGTCAGGGTTACTTCTTTAGCAAACCAATACCGGCGGCGGCGGCAACGCAATTGTGCCTAGAAAATCAATCGGGGAAAATAAGGAGTTTAAATTAACCATCAGGAACCGGAACATAAAATAGTTTCTGTTTTGAGTTGTGAATTAGATAAGAACCTGTCAAATAACCCTTATAAGTTTATAGTGATATCAATTCCGGCGCAGGCCGGAATGATATCAAATCCGCGCTTCATCGTCGGGCGTAAAGTCGAATCAAGCTGCCAACAAATAATTCGCGCAATTTTCATTTTTGTGACTTACAGTCAACAGTCAACAGTCAACAGTCAACAGTCAACAATGATTCCGGTGTAACCGGAATTGATATGACAGCTTACTGCCAAACAAACACTTTGGCTTCGTATTCCGGCAAGTCAATCATAATATTGTCATCGCCAGATTCAACATCATAATTCCCAGTCCATTCGTGCCAAGTTCCGTTTGCCGGGAAGTGGGGAACGCTGTAACCTGCCAGATAATTTTCCGACATATTCGCCACTACTACAACTCTCGAACCTTCATCGTTCCAGCGAGTGTAAGCAAAAACTTTCGAGTCGGGATCTTCGTGGAAAAACTCGATGTTTTCTGTGTAAAGTGCTTGGTTATTTTTACGCAGGTGAATCAAGCCTTTGTAGTATTCCCACAAACCTTTATTCAGGTCATTTCCTAGCAGCGTCCAGTCAATTTTAGATTGCTCAATTGTTTTGCCTTTGTATTCGCCAAATTCTTCGCCCATCCAAATCAGCGGCACGCCAACTGCTGTCATTAACAGTACGGTTCCCAACTTCGCCCGCTTGAATGCTGCTTCATCCAAAATTCCGCGATCGCCCAATTCGGCAAAAATGCGATCGTGATCGTGATTGCTCAAATAATTGACTACATTCGTAGCACCCAAGTAACCTTGCCGCTTGCAGTCGATTACCTCTTTGAGCCGTTCTAAATCAAAATTGTCCCCGCAGAGTTGTGGAATTATGGAGTGATAGAAACTGTCGTGCCAGCAGCCGTCCATCGGCCCGTCTAGATTGGTGATGCTGGGCTCGTCGGGAATGTATTCGGCAACGGTATAAAACGGTTTGGGGCCGGCGACATTTTTGGCTTCTTGAACTACCCAGTGCATAAAATCATAGTTAGCAATTTGTCGCGCCGCGTCGAAACGAATGCCGTCGAGATGATATTCTTGAACCCAGAAGCGGACTGTATCGCCAGCAAATCTGCGTGCGGGGAAAGTTCCTAAGTTTTCGTCGTAGAATTCGTAGTTAAATTCCGGGCCCCAATTGTTGTCTGGATCGCGGGGTTCATGGTGATACCAATAATCGTGATCGATTTGAGTGAGGGGGCTCGACGCTTCCGAGTGGTTGTAAATCCCGTCCATGATGACGCGAATCCCACGCCCGTGACACTCGTCTATCAGGTTTTTGAGTTCTTCTGTGGTTCCGTAGCTGGACTCGGCAGCGAAGAAGTAGCGCGGGTTGTAGCCCCAACTGTAGTCGCCTGGGTATTCTTTGAGGGGCATGAGTTCGATCGCATTGACGCCGAGTTCGACTAGGTAATCGAGTTTTTCGACGACGTGTTTGTACTTGCCGCGGGCCAGCGGGTCTGCTTCGCCACCGGAAAAGTCAGCAACGTGCATTTCATAAATCACTAATTCCCGATCGGCTGGTAGCGGTTTATCGTCGTGTTTCCAGACGTAGGTATCCACAATGCGATCGCCATCTTTGATCCGAACAAGGCCGTTTTGAGTAGGATCGTCGATATCAGTCGCGTAGGGATCGACCACATCTACCCACTGATCTGCTTCCAGAAACCAGCTTTTCGACTGAACGCGAAATTTGTATTGATAAACGCCATCCTCCAACTCAACTCGCGTGCGGAAATAACCTTCTTCGTCCTTTTCCATCGGAATCTCTTCCCAATTAGAAAAAGAGCCAATCAAGGCAGCTCCTTTGTTGTAGGGAGCAAATAACTTGAATTCAATTGGGGCGGCCATAATACCTCTTTCTAAAATATTTCAGTAGCAGTTGATACTTTTAATTTCGCAAATTTAAGCGAACTCAGGCATCACTCTACGGATATAATTTCTTTAAGGCTTAACTCTTCCTAAAAGTATCGTAATCTGGCCTCTGTCTCCGCCTTTTATGAGTTGGTATCGCCCAATATTCGCAGTGCGAGCGAAATTTATCTAACAGGGGAACGCTCAAGAATAAGTATTAGTAAAAGGATAGTTTTTTAGCATCTATCTTAAGGTAGATTTACTGGTTAAAAGATTAAAAAAATATCTGTACTGGGATAGATGCGACTTTAAAATTTACTTTTTTTTGACAACAACCCATTCCTCGGCTGGTGCACACTACTTACCCTAATTTTTTGGTAACAATTAGTGAGTCGGTGTGCACTGCACACCCTAAATCAGTGATCGTAAGGTGCGCCTAGCGCACCCTACTTGTAACTTGATTTTGCCTGATGATCAGGCTTCATCCAACCAAGCCAGAACGCAGGGCAAGAACGGCTGCCTGAGTGCGGTCATCAGCGCACAACTTGTTCAAAATATTGCGGACGTGAGTCTTGACTGTACCGACAGTAATGTACAGCTTTTCGGCGATTGCAGCATTGCTGTAACCCTGCACGATCAGTTCCAAAACTTCTAATTCCCGTTCGGTTAAAGGGTAAGTCTCAATGATGTGACTGAACTCAGGTTCAGCAGCCTTAATTGTGACTCTTTTGCCCTCAGCCTTCGGTTCTTCCGGCGCGGCTTCCTGAGTGCGAGCTTGTTTCAGGACGATACGGGCGATCGCCGGATCGATCCAAGAGTTACCTTCGTGAGTTACTTTTACTACATCTAATAACTGATCGAAGCTAATATCTTTCATGCAGTAAGAGTCAGCTCCGGCGGCAAAAGCTGCCAGAACTTCTTCTTCATTGTCCTGAAAAGTCAGAATCAAAATTTTTGTATCAGGATCGGACTCCGCTACCGATTTCTTGAACTTTTGTGTAAGTTCAATGCCATCAAAATCCGGCAAGCCAATGTCTACAATTGCCACGTCAGGTTTTGAAGACTGAAGCAGTTTCAAGCCCTCTGTAGCGTTAGCTGCATCGCCGACAACTTCTATCGTGTCACGCTGTTGTAAAGCTGTGCGGATGCCGACTCTTGTCAGGTCATGGTCTTCTACCAAAGCAACGCGAATTTTACTCATCTTTCTTCCAATAGCCCGCTAAACTTTTAAAATATCATCAACTGACTCAGCTTAACTGAGTAAATTTGAGAATGTGTCCTGATTTAGGGTTTTACAGGCCGCACATCATTTTCAAGCATACTCATGCAGCCGCCAAGAAAGCAAGTTAATTTTTAAGTTATTTTGCGGCGATGCCTACACAAGCCTTCATCGGGACAGGTAAGCTCTCTATGTTTTAACAGTTTAACTGAATTATGCCATTGTCCCCCCCTTGATAGAGGTATAGATACCATTACCCCGATAAATTTAAAGTATAAAAAATTTTGATGCACTTGAGCCGTCAAAATAAATAAAGCTAGCAGCAGGAGTCTTTAGCCGGTGTTAGGGCTCTAGTCCAATGCTTATTTATATAACCTGTTATGACTCAGTATCACGGCAATAACTCTTTTCCCTCGGAGTTTTCCGACTCTGAAATCTTACACAAAGTATCTGAAATAACATCCCCCCAACCGCAAGTTGGCGACTGCGAAACTCAGGACGGTCGCCTGTGGTCGGAAATTCCTCACATAGTTTGGAAAACAAAGGCCGACGGCTGGGCGACTTATTTCTGTCAGCGCTGGGAGGAGTACACGGGCGTACCAGCAGCAGCAGCTTTGGGTTTCCGATATCTGGCGCAGATTCACCCAGAAGACCGCCCTCGTCTATTGGCGAGATCGCACAGTTCTAAGTTCCCGCCGCCAAGCTACGAAATTATATTTCGTCTGCGGACGCGAGAGGGCACTTACCGCTGGAACCTGGTCAGAGGAACGCCCGCTAATGTAGACAGTCAGGAAGTTTTGGAGTGGGCAGGAACCTACACAGAAATCGACGCCATCCAAAAAACTCCAGCCGAACCCCAAGCAGAACCAGAGTTTTTGCCCCATCCAGTGCCCTCGGAAGACAATTTCACAGCAAAAAATTGGTGTGAAGCCCGGACGGTAAGGGACGGGGAACACGAGTTGCACGCGATTGATCGATTTACAAATCAGTTGAGCCAGCGCGCGGGTAGCTTGTGCCAGTTGTTGCAAGGCATTGCGGATGCGACTGTAGAGGCGCTCGCAGGAGCGGAATTTTGCCTAGTTGCTCTCCTGGAGTACGATTGCAGCGGCCTCAAAGTCAGCGCTGTCGGGGGCACGGAAAACTTTGGTGAGGGTAAAACCCCGCACGTGCAAAACAAGCTGCTGTGGGAAGCATTTGCGACGGGAGAGTCTGTACTGTTGCGGTCGGAGTGCCCTGACGGCTGGCTGCCGGCGGCGGCCTGTGCTGCGGCGATCGAGTCGGCGCCAAGCGGGCGTTTGGGTGTGTTGGCCATCGGCAACGGGAAAGACAGCAGGGCGATTGACGGGCATACTCAGCAACTGCTGGCGGTGATGGGAAAACAAGCTGCGATCGCAATTAACAACGCGCTGGCGATCGAAAAATTAAAAAAGCAGGAACAGCTTTTAGACTTGCAAAACGAGCTGCTAATTCGCCAGCAGGAAGAACTGGAAAATCAGGGGCGACGCATTCAACAGCAAAAATTGCAACTGCTAGAAGCAGCCAAGTTAAAATCGCAATTTTTGGGCATTATGTCCCACGAATTGCGAACTCCCATGAATTCGATTATCGGCTTTTCCCAATTGCTGCTGCGCCAGCACAAACAACTGCTGAGCGCCCAGCAAACAGAAATGGTGGGGCGCATTTTACATAACGGCAAAAACCTGCTACTGCTAATTAACGATATCCTCGACCTCTCCAAAATCGAGAGTGGCCGCACAGAATTAAAAATTGAAAAATTTAATTTAGCGCATTTAGTAATGGATGTCGCCCTGGAATTCGGAAATCAAGCCACCGATAAGAACGTGGCATTGTCCGTCAGCGTCTGCTTGCAGGATCAGTTGATAGTTAATGACAAGTTGCGCCTGCGGCAAATTTTGGTGAATCTCGTTTCCAACGCGGTTAAATTCACGCATGAGGGCAGCATTTACATTGAGGTGCGGGAATTAAATCGCGATCGGCTAAGTATCACCGTTCGGGATACAGGAATCGGCATCTGTGAAACCGATCTTCCCCACATTTTCGACAAATTTCGCCAAGGCGACCAAACAACAACTCGCCAATATCCAGGCACCGGTTTAGGACTCGCTATTTGTGCGTCTTTAGTCAAGATGATCGACGGTACAATTACTGCCGAAAGTCAACCCAACAAAGGTTCGATATTTCGGATGGAATTCCCGCGAAAAGTTTACCCTAAAAAACTCACTTGCTGACTGAAAACCTTTTTATATTTATCAGAATGGCAGATTTTAACTGATCATACAAAAACTTTCGTCCCTCTCTAAGACACGAAAGAATAAATATGAGTAAGAGCCAAAAAAGGTTTTACCTACTAATTATAGCGGTAGGGTGCGCCGAGACGCACCCTACATATAGAGGTTTTGGGTAATTCCTTTATTCTTGAGTCCCTCTCTGCTAAGAGGAGAGTTTGTGTAGGATAGGTTGCAACAGCAGACTCTTATCTACAGACTAGAAGTTTTCCCTACTTCCGCCTGAGTAGCAATTGGTTTAACATCGGTGTAGCCCATATTATTAGCTACGTCGCGCAGCACTGTAATTTGCTGTTCAAACTCAAGACCTTCAATTTGACCCAACACGCCATTGACAGCCTCAGTTGCCTCATATCCTTCGGGGATATCGACAATTGTTTCCCCCATACCAATAGCCCAAGCATACCAAACTACCAACTGATTGTTAGCAGTTAAAGCTCCGTAAGCGTGAGAATACGGCGTGTCATCGCCGTTGACAATACCGCGCATTATATTCAGTTGTTGGTCATGGGAAAGCTTGTAAAAATCATCCAGCAGCATGGGAGCTAATTGTGGGTCGGCGGCGGCGGGAGCGGCTGGTGTAACTGAATCTCCCATTTTTTCATAAACAAAATAGAGCAGCGCCAGTTTTTCATCTGTACCCAACCCGTTGATTGTCTGAACGATGTTTTTAGTGTCGTTGGAGAGAGAGTGAGGATTGGTGGCGGCGGGTGAGTTCATAAACAAAATTCCTTAAAAATGCTTCCAGAATATACAAATATCAAGATTTGTAAGTACAAGTCACCATCCCCGAGAGGTAATACGATTTTAGATTTTAGATTTTAGATTTTAGATTAAACAATGGGGAATGGCTTAGTATGTATGGGTTGGGAGCTTGCCTAAAGCTGCATTCTTTTCGGAAAGTGATGTAATGTTAAGGCACTAACCTAGAATAAATCATCCTTAAGATAGAAGCCAACGATACATCTGCGGGTAGATGAAAAAGCCGGGGAGCAAAGTAATAATTGATACAGTGAATTGTTAAATAAAACTAGCAAGGAGTCGGCTATGTCTCAAATCAATACAGAAGTCAATAACACTGAAAACTTTGACGCTCAGCAGATCACTGAAAGCGCGGAAGCTGGAGAACAAAAGTTGCCGACCGTGGATGTATCAGCAGACTACGAAGCTTCAAAAGAATTCAGCGTTAGTGACATCGATCGCACTGGTGCCGGCGCTCAAGCTGCCGCCGCTGCAACTGCACCTAAATTTCCTATTCCCGCCCCTACAGATAATATTGCAAAGCCGGCAGATACAAGCGGCAATCCCGCTGATTTTCGTTCGATGGCTCAGGAAATTACGCCTGCAGGTACACCGGGCGAAGTTACCGACGATTTGATGCAGAAAGCGATCGATCTTGGGACTCCTGGCAGTTAATTTAGAAATTCTCCATCCTCGATGCAAAACCTCTGTATTGTAGGGTGCTGATGCCCCGCCTTAGCCCTATAATTCCCGCGTCAAATCACGTTTTGCATAAGTCCTGAATTGTCAAGTGAGTGCACGATAAGCTGCAATACAGTAGGGACACAACAATGTTGTGTCCTTAAATTTTTAATTTTTAGTGTCCCTAATCGTTTAATTTTAAGTCGATCGCCCGACAAATTTTGCCGACAGTGCGATCGCCCCAAATTTCAATTACTAAATCCACGCGATCGCCCTCCAGCATCGACTTAATAAATAACTCTGGATGCAGCGCTTTCCAGAAATATTCAACAAACCGATTAATCTCAGCTTCTGACATTCCCGACTTCCCCGCCGCCATCATTTCCCGTTCCGCCTGATTGCGCCACACTTGAGAAAGGCGATAATCTTGGGGATACAAAACCATCAACCGATCTAATCGGTTCCACAGCGGCAAATAGTCGTGCAGCTTCGCATTCATATCACGCGCAAACTGACAGTCGTTTTCTGTGGAAATCGGAAACGGTGCAGCCGCCAAAAACTCGTTTAACTTGGCATCAACCACCGGATTCACACCGACAAACCAGCCTTCAAAAAGTACAATATCGGCACCGGAAATAATTTCGCGTTGACTTCTATCTCCTGCACCTCCGTACGCGGATTTGTCAAACCTGGGAATTTCTATGTTTTTAATTATATCCGGTTTGAGGGCATCAGATTGTGGATTGTCAACTGCTGCTAAATGGCGAGTTTGAGAAGCGCGTAACTTGTCTAAAACTGAGATTCCTAAGTCAATATCGTGAGTGCCGGGGGGGCCGCGCCAAATTAAACGCGGGTCTGCTTTTTGGAGTTGTTGGCGATCGGCATAAGTCTTGTAAAGATCGTCTAAAGAAAGGCTGACAGTAGAATATCCCAATTTTCCCAGAATCAGCCTCAAAACTTGGCATAAAGTAGTTTTTCCCGTTCCTTGCACTCCTAAAATTCCTTGAATTAAAGGACGGTTTAAACTTTGTTTGGCAGTCGATAATTGCATGGCCAGCGGCAGCCACAGATTCCACAAAGTTTCGAGGAAAACAGTTGACTTTAGGGGGAAAGTATGCAGATCGTCAAGAAGAGAAAAGAATAAATCGGTTTTGCAGCGGACAACATCGGCTACACTGTCGGGAGTAATGCCAAAAGCGCGCGATCGCAAATCATCCGCAAGTTCCCACAAAGCCAGTTGATCGAAGTCGGGAGCTTTTGGGCGATCCTCTTCCAGGGCTTCGTTAACGCCGGCTTGCCACCGATGTAAAATTTCAACAGGGGTAACAGTCGATCGAGCCATATCCTAAAAACTCTTGATGCGGGGGCGGGTTTTGTACAAATACTATCTGCAATTGACAAATATTTGACCCCACCCAACAACGAATACAAGCCCCAACTCCGGTCGTGGAGAGTTCAAAAATTCCGACCCTAGTTCAAATTAAAATTTTTTAAGAGCACGTTTTTATAAATACTATCTACAGCAGACCAATATTTCACCATTTTTTAAGAACCTAGTTTAAAAGCCTCCACAAATAAATTGTAAGTCAGACCAATTTTCAGAGCATTGAGCATCTCCACCCACAAAGAACCTGCCCCAGGCCGCAGGCGGGCGTAAACCAGCCAGTTGGCGAACTCCGTCAACAACACTAACAGCCCGGCCGCGATAATATCCCAATCAGCGGATTGTCCCGCGATCGTCGAAATAGCTGTTCCCAAAAAAGTGCCGAACAGCAGGCTAATTAACAGGAGCGAAATCCGTCGCCAAGGATTGTTGAGCCAGCCTCGGAAGCGATCGCCCAGAACATCAATTAATCTGTTAATTCGGGTATTCTGCATAAAAGTTATACCATTTGAGATTTGAGATGCGGAATTACTGATAACTATTGGGGTTTGGAGTACGGGCCTATAGTGGTACTCTTTTTTTCAACTGGTATTAAAAGCTATACCGATAAGTAAACAAATGACCCCCCCGACCAACTCCAAATCCTTACCAAAGTCAGTATGTCGCCATCTAAAATCTCAAATTTAACATCTAAGATGGTATTGAGCGATCGCGGACTTATAGCCGAGAACGGTCAAGTAATTAAGTGTAACTGTATCTTGTGGCACAGCAGCCCCTGGTTTTACATTAAAAATAGTTAAGACTCATTACCGGTGCAGTCTATCCTGTAAGCCTAAAATTTATGAATCTTAAAATTTACCAGATCGTAATTGGAGTGTCGATCGTCCTAATTACAGGAATGTTTCTAGGACGTTTTGAAATCACTATCTCCAACGGTTCAAATCCTTCCAGCGATTGGCCCTCACAAGCCACCGCATATCCCCCCACACTCCCCGTTTCCCCAGTCGCCACAGCTTCTGCCGACACGACCAGCGAGCCCAAGCCCGACTCAACACCAACCCCCCCAGATGCAGAGGAGGAATTGCTTTCCTCAGTCCCTGTAAATGCTAAAGCCTCCGGCCTTTTGCGCGTCAGCAACCGCAGCGAACACCCAGTGCGAGTGGCCCTGCTGTCGAAACGGCAAGCCAAGGAATCCTATGGAAAACCCGCGCACTGGGATTTTGCGCCGGGGGAAGGCGGTGGCAAGGGACTGATGCTATCGCTGCCGGAGGGCAAGTTACAAGTCAAACGGGGAGACATTCTGGTGGTTTTTGCTCAGGATGGTTCTCGCCGCTACTGGGGGCCTTTCGTTGCCGGGGAGACACCCTCGCCGGCTTGGAACAGCACAGCCGGAGAATGGCAGTTAATTTTGCAGCCGTGAACGCTTAGCTGCAGGCCAAGATTTTGGTCGAGAAAGACGGTTGATACGGTTTTATTGAGAATGGTGCCGCTATGGGAGTTAACCTCAGATAGCGACATCATTATCAGGAACAGGCTGTCCGGCCTGTTCCACAAAGAGTGAATTTTCTTGTGGGGAGTAGGGGTTGGGCATCCTACGCGCCCATGAAAGCCTTGTTGAGAATGGTGCAACATCTGTGTTTAACCGGATTCGATCGAATGGGGAGTTTCGAGAATGCGAATCTTTCGGTAGACTCTCTATGCGAGCTAAAATTTAAAATCTAAAATCGCAGGAAGTTTGGGTGAAGGAAGTTATTAAAAGTTTGTCAGAGTTTAGAAATCGCCCGATCGCACCTTTGCTGCTATCGATTTTATGGCTGTGCGCGATCGCCTGGGTAGGTTTCTTGTGGAATCTCGGCAACATCGGTTTAGTTGACGAAACGGAACCGTTATTTGCCGAAGCCGCCCGTCAAATGACGGTGACAGGGGATTGGATCACTCCTTATTTCAACGGCGAAACCAGGTTTGACAAGCCGCCGTTGATTTACTGGCTGATGGCGGTGGCTTACCGCACGCTGGGCGTTAACGAATGGGCCGTGCGTCTTCCCTCGGCTTTGTGCGCGATCGGTCTGACTTGCCTCGGATTTTATACCTTATCGAAGGAAGAAGGAAGAAGGAAGAAGGAAGAAGGAAGAAGGAAGAAGGAAGAAGGAAGAAGGAAGGAGGAAGAAGGGCACGACACGGATTCGGACACGGATACACGGATGAATGTAACTGTCTTTCCTCCCTCGCTCTCCCACTCTCCCATTCCCCCACTCTCCCCCTCTCCTAGTATTCCTATTTTTCTTTCTACTCCCTGGATTGGTGCGGCCCTAATAGCTTTAAATCCCCAAACTATTGCCTGGGGACGGACTGGCGTTTCAGATATGCTATTAGTCGCCTGTATGTGTTCGGCACTACTCGCATTTTTTCTCGGTTACACCCTCGAAGAACAGAGAGAAAAAACAGAATTTTCCCCCGTTTCCGCTTCCCGATTTCCTAATAAGTGGTATCTGACTTTTTACGTACTAATTGCCTTAGCAATTTTGGCTAAGGGGCCTGTGGGAATTGTCGTGCCAGCGCTGATTGTTGGTAGCTTCGGGCTTTATTTGGGAAATTTTCGGCAACTTTGGCGCGAAATGCGTCCGGTGTCGGGAATCTTGATTATTCTGGCGATCGCCTTGCCTTGGTACATTTTCGTTATTTTAGACAACGGTCAAACTTATATTGACAGCTTTTTTGGCTATCACAATTTCCAGCGTTTTACGGGAGTAGTCAACAAGCACTCGGCCCCTTGGTATTTTTATTTTTTTGTAGTGCTAGTTGGTTTTGCACCTTGGTCGATTTATTTGCCGGTGGCGATCGCCCGCACCCGTTTTTGGCAGCGCAGTTACTGGCGTCGTCAACCGCGATCGGCTCAGTTGAGTTTATTTGCCCTATTTTGGTTCGGCTGCATTTTTGGCTTTTTCACGATCGCCGTGACCAAATTGCCCAGTTATGTATTGCCTTTAATCCCCGCCGCTGCAATTTTGGTAACGCTGCTGTGGAGCGATATTATTGCAGGCAATGAACCCGAAAACAAGCGGGTAAAGTTAGAAAAAAAACCGAATTCTTTACCGCGAGGGCTGTTAGCTACATACATTTTCAATGTCGTATTTTTATTAATTATAGCCGGAGCAACTTTCTACTGCTACAACTGGCTGGGAGACGACCCGGCAATGCCCAATTTTCCCCAAGCAATTCAGCAGTCGGGATTGCTGATTGTCGGCGGTACGATTTGGATAACTACAGCGGTGGCGATCGCAGTTTTACTTTGGCAGCGGCAACAACGCTGGATTTTGGTTGCTAACTTCATCGGGTTAGTAGCATTTATCATCTTTGGTCTTACTCCCGCCTACAAAGTCGTCGATATCAACCGCCAGTTACCTCTGAGACAGTTAGCGCAGGTTGCAGTTCAACAAAAACTGCCAGGGGAAGAGTTTATTATGGTTGGTTTCTGGAAACCAAGTCTGGTTTTTTATACCGAAGGGCCGGTGACTTACTACCGAGCTGTCAGAAGGGCGATCGATTACATTAAGCAATCTAAAAACGCAAATTCTCCCTCTATTTTGCTGCTGGGATATCCAGAGAAATTTGTGGAATTAGGATTGCAGCCAAGTCAATATCAATTGTTGGATACTCGGGGCGCTTACCAACTCGCCAGGGTTCCGAGACAAGCGTTTCAATAGTGCCTATAGTGTGATCTCATACTTGTTAAACAAGGTAGAAAAATGATTACAACTAAGAATCTTCAACTACTTGCCGTCGAAAGGATTCACATAGAAGCTTTCTTACGAAGTAAAAGCCAGCTTGCAGCAATTTTAAATGTCATAGTGCCTAATAGCTGGCCTCATTTCCCGGAAGCATTTTCCCTCCCTGCTGACGAATCTTCCGAATCCAATCCGCCTCCAACTGACTGGCACAGCTACTTCTTTATTCATCCAAAAAATCAAGTGCTTGTCGGCAATGGAGGTTTCACAGGCTCACCTGATGAGTCGGGGAATGTAGAGATAGGTTATGAAATTGCTTCTGAATATTGGAATCGCGGATTTGCAACTGAGGTGGCACAGGGAATGATTGATTATGCTTTTGATCACGAGGAGGTGAAAGCAGTCATCGCTCACACTTTAGCTGAAAAAAATGCCTCGAATAGCGTCTTGCAAAAAGTGGGAATGAAGTTCATTGCAGAGGTGGACGATCCTGAAGAAGGCAAGATATGGCGATGGCAAATAAGCAGGGATGAATATCATCCGACTTGAACTGTAACGCCGTTTCGCGGTTTAAGCCACTGGTTTTGGCGGTAATTTGAAGGTTCTCGGTTGGAGCATTAAATCTGGCAGATTGAATAAAAGCTATAATCTAGTCACTACCTAAAACCCGAAGCTCGGAGCCTACAATGGTTTCAATTCTCAACAAACCCTCCTCGTTAATCCATGAAATTTGCATTGAAAAAGTTGAGCGGTGGAAGTTGTTCAAATTTAGTGAACGGCTGCAACAGCGTAGGGAAAATTTGTTAGAGAAGAAGGCAGACCAACTAATAGCATAAGAGGCAGCGGAACTAGACGCCATTGGGGAATTAGATCGCATCTTTACCCACATCAATGCAATGATGGTGGCTCAAGATGTCAATCAGCGAGCCGACGATATAGAACGTTTTGGTTAGCCACGCCCTTCAATGTATCCCTTGATAAGTTGGGTAAAAGCTAATATCTCAAGCATTAAGTAAGTGAATAAATTAGCTATTAAAAATGATTTATTAACTTGGCTTTTTTCAATTATTTTTAGTCCCCAACTACCTATTAATAATTCTAGGTAAACGGAAAAGAAAAACATAGGAATCAGTGTAATCATAATTTCCAACGGCAGAAATGGAAAAGAACCAGGCTGTACAGGCACGGTTGTTTGGAAGACGATATGTCCAATAAACGCCCCAATACAGAGGATAATAAAACCTCCCCCAATCGTCGATATGATATTTGTTATAAAAGCAATAAAAATTGCTTTTAGGATACTGAGATTGAGTAGCTTTTTGTGAATGCAAGCTTCTATCGCGATAATGGGAATGAGCAAAATAATTTGATAGAAAACACTCTGACTGAATAATGGAATCCCTGCATTTGCGAGATATAGAGATGTATTTAAGTGCATGAAAAAGCTAATAGAAAACATAGAAGTGGGTTGACCGTAGTTATTAATGATGAGAATTAGCCTACCATTTGTTCGACCTACCCTCAACTTGGCTGAAACAAGGGATAATGGATAGGATGCCATTTTAATTGTAAAAGTGTGGTAGCCATGACTGAGTTACTCGAACGTGCGATCGCCAAGTTGAAAACATTGTCTGCCAGCGAGCAAGATGCCCTCGCTTCAATGATTCTGGAAGAACTTGAAGACGAGAGGCGCTGGGATCAAGCATTCTCCCGTTCCCCAGATACTCTTGCTAAACTCGCAGCGACCGCAATGGCTGAGTATCATGCAGGCAAAACCCAAGAACTCGATCCAGAAACATTGTGAATTCACGCACTACAACCGAGTTCCGTAAATTATTTGCTGATTTACCTGAACAAGTTCAACAGCAGACGCGCGCGGCGTATCGCCAGTTCAAGGAAAACCCAAGTCATCCAAGCCTGCGTTTCAAGAAGGTGCATCCTGACTTACCAATCTACTCCGCCCGAATTAGCAAAAACTATCGAGCAGTTGGTCAGTTGGATGGAGACACTGTAATCTGGTTTTGGGTTGGTTCACACGCAGAGTACGACAAGTTTCTGGGGCAGTTGTAGCAGTGTCTACAGCCAGCCAATATCAATTAGAAAAGTGTATTTAGACAAGTGGAAAATTATGATCCCAATCAATGAAGCTCAACAGCAGTTACAGCAGTTGATCGATTCCGTGAGTCAGTCGTATCAACCGATGGCGATCGCAGGACAGACTAGCAATGCAGTGTTATTATCTGAATCAGACTCCGCATATGTTCAGGAAACACTGTATCTTCTCTCAGTGCCGGGGATGCGGGAATCTATTCGGGAAGGAATGGCAACGCCGATCGAGGATTGCGATCGCTCTTTGGACTGGTAACTTAGCCCACCATACGTGCAATAATCAGCCATATTATCTGGTACGCGATCGCCTGAACCTATGGATGCGCTAATCGGCAAAACTTTACAGGGTGGAAAATACACCCTCGAACAAGAATTGGGAAGAGGCGGCTTTGGAATAACCTTCAGGGCAAATCACCGCTATTTAGGACAGCCTGTAGTCATTAAAACCCTCAACGAATCTCTGCGGCAGCAACCCAATTTTGCTGAGTTCGATCGCAAGTTTCAAGACGAAGCGAGGCGGTTGGCTTCCTGCGTTCATCCGAATATTGTCCGCGTCAGCGATTTCTTTGTCGAAGACGGGCAGCCTTACATGGTGATGGACTACATTGCCGGTCAGAATTTGGGCGATGTAGTCGGTTCAAATAATCCGCTGCCAGAAAATCTCGCAATTCTCTACATCACTCAAATTGGGGCTGCTTTGAAGGCAGTTCATCAAAAGGGTTTGCTGCACCGAGATGTCAAGCCACAAAACATTATTTTGCGCCAAGGTACTCAGGAAGTCGTGCTGATTGACTTTGGCATTGCCCGCGAGTTTACTCCGGGTGCAACCCAAAGTCACACTAATATGGTGTCCGACGGCTACGCGCCGCCAGAACAGTATTTCGCTCAAGGAAAATATACGCCCGCCACAGATGTTTACGGTATGGCGGCGACGCTTTATACTCTGCTGACAGCACAGGTGCCGGTGGCTGCAATTTTGCGTACCAGCCAGCCGATGCCTTCACCCCGCGACTTGCAGCCTCAGCTAAGTACGACAGTCAGCTCTGCGGTGATGCGGGGGATGACGGTAGAAGCTCAAAATCGCCCTGCTACCGTGGATGAGTGGCTGTCGCTGCTGCACGGGCAGCCTCTTGGTGCTGCGTCGCCGAGCACCGGGCCGACGGTGGCGGTGATTCCGGGACACGGGCCTCAGTCGCCTGTGGGATCGAGAACAGCGCCTGCTGTGGTGCCTTCAGGGAACAACAACCGCCAGGTTTGGTGGATTTTGGGGTTCGTGACGATCGCACTTATTGTTGCAGGTTTGGTCGGGATTGCTAGGGTTTTCCTCAGCCGGCCGTCTTCGGAACCCGCACCGGTAGCCCAGGACGATCGCACTTCGACCCCCGCAGATCCAGACGCGCGCTCAAACCCCGCACCCATTCCCGCGCCGACACCAACGCCTTTCTCGCCGACTCCCAGAGAAACTCCGCCGGCTGCTGAAACTCCAGCGCCGACTGCTGAAACTCCAGCGCCGGCTGCTGAAACTCCAACACCGGCTGCTGAAACTCCAACACCAGCACCAGCGCCAACACCAGCGCCTTCTCCGGAGGCTGTCGAACCCACACCAACAGAAAAACTTGTTGACAAAGAGTTGCCGCCCGATCGATCGCCCGCACCCAGCGAACAACCGGGAACCAATGATCAGAAGACTCCCACAATCCCTGGGTATGCGGTTGGTACGCCGGAAAGTCAGATTTTATCGGAATTGGGAGAACCGACTGACTCTCAAGCGCGGGGCTATTGGCCAAATACTCGCACCGCACTTTACGAAATATTGCCAAATCGGATTACTCTCGGCTACATTTACGATCGCGATTCGGGCCAGCTAGTACAAACAGAGGGTTCTTTTGCCCAGTCGGTGGACGATTTGGTAGTGCGAACCGCCTTAAACGGGATGGTGGGCGGCGCCAGCAGCGAGATTTTGCAAGGCTTGGGCGACGTGCAGCAGCGCCGGAGTAATCGGTTTACGTTTAGGAAGGGTTCCCTCGAAGGGATGATCGAACGCAATGAGCGCGATCGGATTTACATCGGCGTCTGGGACGACAACTTGCATTAATTAGGAATTACGCACGGGTGGTCAGAAACCGGGTTTTTTTGCCAGATACTTCGTTACAGCCCGCATTAACAGCAAAAAACCCGGTTTCTTTAGTCCCCAATCGAAAATCTACAATCCCAAATCTAAAATCGACTTGACCACTGTCAATAAACCTTTCAAGGGCGGGCTAGGAGGGCCCACCCCAAAAAAACTGGAACTCTTGTGGAACAGGCATCTTCCCTGTTCAAAAAAATGGTGCAAGATGTAAATATTCCCGACTCAGCTTTGTGCCCAAATCGAAAATCCCAAATCGAAAATCCCATATCGACTTGACGCAACACGAAATATTGTCTATCATAAAAGAACACACGAGGGGCTGTAATGGTTTCGACAGGGTGGCGAAAGCTGCTCCGTGATGCAGGTCGAGAGGGAGTCTACTCTCGTTAATATCGGCTCAAAAAAAATAGTAAATGCGAACAACATCGTTCCTTTCGCTCGCAAAGCCGTAGCTGTAGCCTAAAAACTTCTTGAGCTTGGTTTAGAGTGTATGCCACCTCACTCCGTTAAAGGTAGCATAACAACCCCCAACGGATGCCCTAGCTAAACGTTTCTAGTCGGCTAGCTGGGAAAGCAATCACTAGAAAATCCCCCCATTTGGGATAAAAATGGTTCCCGCCCCGAGGATTAGAGGGGATAAACCTGTGAACGATCGGAAGGTTAATACCCATTTTGGACGGCAGTTCGATTCTGCCCAGTTCCATAAAAGAAGTAGCGTAAAATCAATGGTTTAAGCCATTTGAAAGTTACTTTAAAGCATTAAAAGGGCCCAGAGTTAACTCTGGGCCCTTTTGTTTGGCCTATATCTGGCTTATAGCTGAGTCTAGAGCCTCCTCGCATCCCAGGGCTGTTTCATTCTCAGGAAAATCATGGTTTTGTAGGGGTAGTGCCCCCGTGCCTATCCCCCACCGACGCTCGAATGGGCGTTTCAGCCATCGGGGCAACCATGGGGGTTTGCCCCTACAGATATTGTTTCCCCCTGTTATTAAGAATGGCTAGGAGGGAGCGAGGTTGGAGGCACGAGAGTACGTAAATCCAGATTGATTTCTTACTCAAAATCGATCGGGCACTCAACAGTCAACAGTCAACCCTCAACCGTCAACAGTCAACCCTCAACCATAAATTACCCACCCATTAGTTACGCTGCAGGCTCATATAATTAGAACTTCACCTTGTCTGTGCGTTCTTGGAGCCTGTCGGGGGATATACTATTAGGCGGTAAAGCATTAAAAATCTTTACAAAGACCCCGATTTCTAAGCCTACTCCTACAAAGGACGGGTGAAAAATTATATGCTGATCGCTCAAAAGCTGGACAAATGAACCCAGGAATTGACTTACAAGGAAGTTTCGTAGAAGCCCTCATGAATTTGGGCTTACCGGCGGACATCGCCCAAGTGCTTTGGCTACCGCTGCCAATGTTGCTGATGATTGTCGCTGCCGTTTTCGGGGTACTCACTAGCGTCTGGCTGGAACGGAAAATTTCCGCCGCCGCTCAACAGCGGGTAGGCCCGGAATTCATCGGCCCTCTGGGAGTTTTAGCACCCGTTGCTGACGGTCTGAAGTTGGTATTCAAAGAAGACATTGTACCGGCAAAAGCTGACGCGCTACTATTTACCCTAGGCCCGGTAATTGTGGTGATTCCAGTTTTTCTCTCCTACTTAATCGTGCCGTTCGGAGAGCATATGCTGATCGCCGATATGGGGACAGCGATATTTCTGTGGATTGCCCTGTCTAGCATTCAGCCGATCGGCTTGCTGATGTCCGGCTATGCTTCCAACAACAAATACGCCCTCCTCGGAGGACTCAGAGCCGCGGCTCAATCCCTCAGCTACGAAATTCCCCTAGCTTTGGCAGTATTGGCAGTTGTGATGATGTCCAACAGCCTCAGTACGATCGACATCGTACAGCAGCAAGCAGGCTACGGGATTGTCGGCTGGAACGTTTGGCGGCAACCAGCAGGTTTCCTGATTTTCTGGATCGCAGCACTAGCAGAATGCGAACGGTTGCCCTTTGACCTCCCGGAAGCAGAAGAAGAATTGGTAGCAGGATATCAGACTGAGTACACAGGCATGAAATTTGCTTTGTACTATATCGCTTCCTACGTTAACCTCGTCCTTTCTTGCCTGCTAGTAGCAGTTTTGTACCTCGGCGGCTGGGAATGCCCGATTCCTGTCGGAGTGCTGACAAATGCCCTGGGATTGAGCGAGACAACTCCTTGGTTACAGGTAATTACTGGCTTGCTGGGCATTACGATGACCATGTTGAAAGCCTACTTTTTCCTGTTTCTGGCAGTTCTGCTCCGCTGGACTCTGCCGCGAGTTCGGATCGACCAATTGCTAGATTTGGGATGGAAGTTTTTACTTCCCGTTGCTCTAGTTAATTTGCTATTGACCGCAGCTTTGAAACTTGCCTTTCCCTTTGCTTTTGGCGGTTAATTAATAATAGGTAAAGGGCAACAGCTAAACAAAAATAGCTGTTAACCAATTACCTATTATTAATTATCAATTACCAAAAACTCAAGTACAGAGAGAGAACACCATGCTAAAATTCCTCAATCAAGTAGGCGAATACGCCAAAGAGACTCTTCAAGCTGCTAAGTATATCGGTCAAGGGCTATCTGTTACTTTTGACCACATGAGACGCCGGCCGATTACGGTGCAGTATCCTTACGAGAAACTAATTCCTTCGGAACGTTTCCGGGGTCGAATTCACTTTGAATTTGACAAGTGCATCTCCTGCGAAGTATGTGTTCGGGTGTGTCCGATCAACTTACCTGTAGTGGATTGGGAATTTAACAAAGAAACTAAGAAGAAGCAACTCAAGCACTACAGTATCGATTTCGGAGTGTGTATCTTCTGCGGCAACTGCGTAGAATATTGTCCGACTAATTGTTTGTCGATGACAGAAGAGTATGAGTTAGCCACCTACGAACGTCATGAATTGAATTTTGACAACGTGGCCCTCGGACGTTTACCCTACAAGGTTACAGACGATCCGATGGTGACACCGATGCGGGAATTCGCTTATTTGCCGAAAGGTGCGATCGACCCCCATGAAGTTTCCTACACCGATCGCCGCGCCGGTCTGCGTCCAGAGGAAATTATCGAAAAGTAAGTAATTAGTCATTAGTCAGCAGTCATCAGTCATTAGTGAAATAACCAATTATTAATGACTGCTAACTAATGAGTAAAAACGAACAATAGAAAACTAATAATTGAGGATAAAAAATTGTGAATCTAGCTGAAGGGGTTCAAATTGTTTCATTTGGCATACTGTCGGTAATGATGATTGCAGGAGCACTAGGAGTAGTGCTGTTCTCAAATATCGTTTACTCAGCATTTTTGCTGTGCGGCGTATTTACCAGCATTGCCGGCTTGTACCTGTTGCTGAATGCCGACTTTGTAGCAGCAGCGCAGGTATTGATTTATGTTGGCGCTGTTAACGTCTTGATTTTGTTTGCCATCATGCTAGTAAACAAGCGAGAAGATTTCCGCACAATTCCCAACGCTTGGGTGCGTCAAGTAGCAACTGCACTGGTTTGTGCTGGTTTATTTGCGCTTTTGGGTACGATGGTGGTTTCTACTCCTTGGGCTATTGTCGCGACGACAGGAGCACCGGCCGAAAGTTCGATCGTCACAATCGCCAAACATTTCTTCACCGACTTTTTGCTGCCTTTCGAGTTAGCATCAGTGTTTTTGTTGATGGCAATGGTAGGGGCAATTGTGTTGGCGCGCCGCGATTTCTTCCCGGATGAACTGTCAAAGAAGCTATCCGAAACACCTGCTTTGAGTTTGCCGGAAAGACCTCGCGAATTAGTTTCTGCCGGAGATGTGTCTTCGCCAGAATCTAAGTAATATTATGGTGCGCCTAGCGCACCATAGTGTTAGTTTTGTAGTAACTTTAGATTGAGACAAAATCGCAAAATTTATGCAACTGCAACTCCAGTATTTCCTGTTATTAGCCGCCGCACTTTTCTGTATTGGTATTTACGGTTTGATTACCAGCAGAAATGCAGTGCGCGTGTTGATGTCGATCGAGTTGATGCTGAATGCTGTCAATCTCAATTTGATGGGTTTCTCCAATTATCTCGACCCTGTACAAATTAAGGGCCAAGTATTTACCGTGTTTGTAGTTACGGTAGCGGCGGCTGAGGCTGCGGTGGGTTTGGCAATTGTTTTGGCGATTTATCGCAACCGCAATACGGTAGACATGGAAGAATTTAACTTGCTGAAGTGGTAATTCATCAATAGTCATCAGTCAATAGTCATCAGTCATTAGCGACAAACTAATGCAGATTAAAGACTGATGACTAAGGACTAAGGACTAAGAACTAATGACTAATGACTTCTAGTAATTTCTAGAGTAATTCTACCTCCGAAATCAGGGATGGGGGCAGCAGGTTTCGAGAGTTGTAGTTTAACTTTTTCGACTAACGGTAGTTCTAAAAGCGCTTGAGCAATAGTATCTGCTAGGCGTTCGATTAATAAAAATTTCGACTCTTTGACTAGCTTTTGAATCAGAGTAATGGCGCTGCGGTAATCAAGAGTATGTTGAATATCATCACTTTTTCCAGCTTGCGATAAATCCAGCCAGAGAGTAACATCCACTTCAAACCACTGCCCCAAAACTTGCTCTTCCGGCAGATAGCCCGTATATCCGTAACAGCGAATTCCTGTAAGTTGAATAGAATCCATGTTGCAATAAACTAAAAGTGCGTTGTCTATACCAATTTGTATTAAACCAGATAAAGTTCTCTTTCCCTTCCCTCTCTTTTTTCGCCCTTTTCCTTCTGCCTCTGCGCTCTTTGCGCTCTCTGTGGTTCAATCACTCTTATTCTATCTTAAATTTCACAACTCTCCTCCTTTCTCCAACTTGTCCAGTAAATCCTCAGCAACTTCATACCATTTCCGCCTAATTTCAGCATCTTCAGGCTTTTCTGTCAAGGTACGACCTTGGAATTCTGGATATTTATTGTAATATAATTCATCCACTTTTTGATAGAATATATCTTGATTAATGTTGAGATTTTTACGTCGTTTACCAATCTTTTCTTGACGAACTATTTCGGCTTCTTCTAAGGATGTATCGGGAGGTTGCTGGCGCGAAGTTAATTTAGGTAACTCCGGCAACTTGGGCAACGTGAAACCAGATTTGACTACACTAAAAGCTAAAATTCCTGGCACCAAAACGACAGTTAAACTACCTAGGGTTTTCCAAGGAATTAACTTGAATGTGCTGTTGTGGTTAACAACTTGAGGAGTTTGGTGAACAGGAGTATGATTGCTGGTAGCAGTTTGAGTGGTGTTTTTGAAAGGGCGACCAACAAAGTTCATTGTCACCATTTGGGAAATTATACTGCCAATGTGAGAGAGTTTTGGATCTTTGAGTGCTTCGCGGACTGCTTTTGCAGATTGGTAGCGATCGCCCGGTTGTTCTGCTAACATCCGATCCAATACGCTGGCTAAATTTGGGCTGACACTGACGTGCGATCGCCAATCCCAAGTTTTATTATTGATATCGTACAATTTTTGAGGCTTTTTGCCGCTTAACAGTACCAAAGCCGTGACGGCTAAAGCGTACAAATCGCTAGCAGCAGAAACTTTCCCCAGTCGCATTTGTTCCGCTGGCGAATAACCCTGTTTGCCGATCGCCGTATCCGATTGTCCGTTAAACTGAAGTACGGCATTTGCTGCGATTTGCTTAACAGAACCGAAATCAATTAAAAATGGTAGTTTGTCAGCATCATGCTGAATGATATTATCCGGGGAAATATCGCGGTGAATTAAATTTTTTGAGTGGATGTATTCTAAAACTGGTAAAAGCTGAAATAGCAGTTGAGTAACTTCGGCTTCGGTAAAATTTTTACCTTGCTGCTGGCGCGATATCAATATTTCTTCGTAGGTTTGACCCTTGATATAATCTTGCACTAAAAATAAAGATGGATTCCCGCCCAAATCCGTTCGCAGGAGTTCTCGAAATTTTGGAATTTGCGGGTGTTGGAGGTGGTAAAGCATACTGGCTTCGCGATCGAACAATTCGGCCGCTTTCGGGCTGTGAACCACCGGAGAAAACTCTTTGAGGACGCAATGTTCGTTGTAGCGGTTGATGTCTTCGGCGAGGTAAGTGCGCCCGAAGCCACCGCGGCCTAATTCGCGGAGGATGCGGTAGCGTTTTTCGAGAGTCGAACCAGGGATGAGGAGGGAGGAGTTAGACATAAACCACGGCAAATTGTTCGATTTGGGGAGTCGCCGAGCACAGTATAGCTTATTGTAGCTAAGTTTGTTTGAATGTCAGGGCGATCGCTTTTTTTTGGGATGGATGAAGGAGAAGAGACACTTTGCTTAAGATTCAGTATCTACAGGCTTTTTTATTGTCTGGTTTGATCGGCTATGGAGGATTTACAAATCTCGCTGCGTAAATTCCTTAGCATCTTTCCCTACATAACTAGCAGCAATATGGCCATCCCCAACAACTCGATACTTATAGGTAATCAACCCCTCTAAACCAACAGGCCCGCGAGGTGGCATTTGCTGCGTGCTAATCCCCACTTCTGCACCGAAGCCGTAGCGGAAACCGTCGGCAAATCGAGTCGAACAATTGTGATAAACTCCGGCCGCATCGACTCCATTTAAAAAAGTTTCTGCGGCTTCGCTGTCTTCGGTAACAATGACATCTGTATGTCTAGAACCGTATGTATTGATATGGTTAATTGCCTCTTCCACAGAATCTACTATTTTGATTGACAAAATCAAATCGCTGTATTCTGTAGACCAATCGGTTTCTGTCGCTTCGGCAATATTGTCGAGGATGGCGCGAGTTTTTTCGTCTCCCCGCAGTTCGACTTTTTTATGCTGCAAAGCTTCGGCAACTGCGGGTAAGAAAACGGGGGCGATCGCACTATGGACTAACAAAGTTTCAATGGCATTGCAGGCGGCTGGATACTGGGTTTTTGCGTCTACAGAAATCTCTACTGCTTTCTGAATATCCGCCGCTTTGTCGGCGTACAAATGACAAATTCCGTCGGCGTGTCCTAAGACGGGAATTCGCGTATTTTCCTGCACGAACCGCACGAAGGAATTAGAACCTCTGGGAATAATCAAATCTACATATTCATCCATTTTTAGCAGTTCGATTGTTTCTTCCCGCGTGGTCAGCAACTGCACGACTTGAGGATTGACTGCGGTTTCTGCTAATGCTTGATGTATCACTTTTGTCAATATTTCGCAGGAACGGACTGCTTCTTTGCCGCCTTTAAGAATGACGCCATTTCCTGATTTAATTGCCAATGATACTATCTGAATTAAAGCTTCTGGGCGCGCTTCAAAAATAATGCCTAAAACGCCCAAAGGACAGGTGATGCGCTTCAGAATTAATCCTGTATCCAATTCACGGTGAATTTGCACGACACCTACGGGATCTGGGAGTTTCGCAACGTCGCGCACGCCCGCGATCGCACTTTTCAACTTGCTCTCATCCAACTTGAGGCGATCATACAGCGGTTTCGCTATTCCATCAGTCTGGGCCGCCTTGCAGTCAGCCGCATTCGCCGCCACAATATCCGGCGCAGCAGATTCTAAAGCTTTCGCAATAGCCTCAATAGCTTGATTTTTGGCATCAGTCGACAAAACTGCCAACTTTCTAGCAGATACGCGCGTTTTTTGGGCAATTTCAATAATAGACATGGCAGTAAGTTTTAAATAGTTTTGATTGTTGGTTTTGAATTTTGAGTTGTGAATTGAATCCGCACAAATAAATTTCGGGGCGGTTTTCAGTCTTAACAATTTTAGAGGAAATTCTATATTTTTGTTGAGACCCCTGACAGCAATCCGCATTAACAGGTTAAAACAGGGAAGTATAGATAAAATCCCACGGTCATTTCCATTTGTCAATAACCTTTGGAGATTATTATGTCATCTCATGCCCCTTTACGCAAGGCAGGGCGAGCCACCAAAGCAGGCGTTAAACTGATACAGAAAACTGGCGGAAATCTCGTTTTAGCTTCCGGCGTCACCCTCAGCCTGCTGTTTGGTATGGTGTTAGCGCTATCTTTAGCCTCAGTTTTGATTCTCAGTAGTCCCGATCCAGTTACCGGATTGGCGATCGCACTTCCCATAACTCTGATTTTTAACATCGCTGCTTTTTTCCTATCGCCTTACTTGATGGACTTAAGCCAAAATTGGCTCTACAATACCCGCTGGGTTTCCCTAGCAGAAATTGAAAGCCTCAGTCCCGAAACAGCGAAAGTTATTCAGAAGGTTTGCAAGCAGAAAAAACTCTCTTCTCCGCGTTTAGGAATTATCGACGACCAAAACCCTACTGCTTTCACTTACGGTTCATTTCCCAACAGCGCTCGTTTAGTCGTCAGTCAAGGTCTTTTTACCTATTTAGACGACGAGGAAATTGCCACTGTTTACGCCCACGAACTCGGTCACATCGTCCACTGGGACTTTGCAGTAATGACTTTAGCTTCGACTTTGGTGCAGATTACTTATTTAATTTACACTACAACTCAAAGAATGGGTCGAAGTGGTGGCGAAAAAGCTAAAGATGCGGCGGCTACTGTAGCTGCTGTTGCTTATTTGTTTTACATCGCTGGCACTTATTTATTACTGTATTTGTCGCGGACGCGAGAATATTTTGCCGACCATTTTGCTGCCGAAACTACTGGCAACCCCAATGCTTTGTCTCGCGCTTTGGTAAAAATTGCTTACGGTATTTTGGAAGAAGGACAAAGAGCAACGGAACCCAGCATTTTGTTAGAAGGAACTCGCGCTTTAGGCATTTACGATGCCAAAGCTGCCACCTCTACCGGTACCGCTTACCGGATTTCTTCGGAACCAGAAAAGATTGGACGAGTGTTTCTGTGGGATATGTTTAATCCTTGGGGTTGGTGGATGGAGTTGAACTCGACTCACCCGCTGACTGGTAAACGAGTGCGCGCTTTGAGCACTTATGCCGAACAATTAGGCTTGGATATTGAGTTTGATATGGGTCGAATTGTCGGCGAAGGCAACGATTTGAGCAAGCGGAGATTGTACGGCAATTTTGTGTTCGATTTGCTGCTGTACAGTGCAGAAACTCTGGGCTTAGCGGTGGGTTTTGCGATCGGCATTTCCCTGTATGCTGTAAACCCGATGATGATGGTTGCTTGTCCTTTAATCGGTTTGGGTACGGGAATTTTGCTCAAGACTCTGGTGATGTTCCCGAATTACCAACAAGCAGAACATTTTGATGTTTTAACCTTAATGTCTGACCCTTACGCAAGCCCTTTACGGGGTCAACCGGCGCAACTACAAGGCGAATTAATTGGTCGCGGCGATGCGGGTTATGCCTTCGGTTCAGATTTGAAATTGCAAGACAGAACGGGAATGATTTATCTGCGATATGCTTCTCGTTTTGGGCCACTTGGTAATTTCCTGTTTGGCATGAAACGGGTTGAAAGTTTGATTGGAATGGATGTTAGCGCATTGGGTTGGTTCCGCCGGGGTGTTGCACCTTGGATGGATTTGATTCAGCTTGAAAGCGATAGCGGTACGACGGTTAAGAGTTATCACCGCTTCTGGTCTTTTGTGATGGGTATCGGTGCGATCGCGATCGGTATTGCCTCGCTATTTATATCATTTGCTGCTTGAGAGTTGAAAGGAATAAAGTCCTTACTACAAACAGTTTCATAGTAAAGACTTTATTCCTCTTAAGTCAGGGTTAATAACTTGAGCATTCGTGTCCACTTAAACAGTTGACAAATTAACCTCTTTGTGATTATAATCCCTGGGTGTTAAACCAGGGGCTTAACTTATGATTGAGAACTGTTAAGTGGTTGAGATGATTTGAATTCCGGTGTGGAAGACAATTGCTTCAGATTGATAAATACCGAAAATTGGCTGGTATCCAAAAACCCGCATTTAAGCTGTTTTTTCTTCTGCAATTGTTGACCGATCGCACAAATTTTGCACATGATTTTAGCTCTTTTTGATGATATAATAGTCGTTCTGAAAATCATGAGCTAGTTGCTTGATTTCAACGCTGCTAAACCCAGCTTCACTCAACATTTGCAGCGCTTTTTCTTGACCCCACATCGTGCCTAATCCCATGCCGCCGTAGGCTAAAGAAACAGTCATGCAGTGCATACAAGAAATGGTGTAGAGTAAGGGCGCAATGGGATGCTCTAGATTACCGCCGACATCCGTTGTGGCGCGGATATCTTGCATCAAGTAAACACCATCGGGACACAACGCTTTGTAGATGTTTTGGAGTACAATATCGGGTCTGGCTTGATCGTGAATTGCATCAAATGTGGTGATCCAATGGTAGCGATCGCACTCATCCAATGTGGCGGCATCCTTGACCTCAAACTGGATATTGCTTAATTGCCGCAGTTGGGCTTCGGTGTTGGCATGGGCAATGGCTTCTCCCGAAAAATCGTACCCTGTGAATCGGCTATTCGGAAAGGCGACCGCCAGCTTGTTGAGTGCTCGCCCGCAGCCGCAGCCGACATCTAGCACCTCAATACCCCGTTGCAACGCTTCGGTAAGTCCGGGAATCAGTGGCAGAATGTGGTCAAATAGCGCCGATACCACGGTTTGACCGCTATCTTCTGCCATCACGGCATGAAAACGTTTGAACTCGGAGTAGGGTACACCGCCGCCTTTGTAGAAACAATCAATAATCCGGTCTTCCACCGATGCCAACACCGGAATGAATTGAGCAAAGGGGGCAATGTTGTTAGAAGCCGCAGCCCGTGTCAGAAATGCTGCATATTCTGTCGGCAAAGTGTAGGTTTTGTCGATCGAATTATAATCCACCAACCGACCCGTTACCATTGCACCAAGCCATTCCCTCACGTAGCGTTCGTTCAATCCGGCAGCATCGGCAATTTGTTGACTGGTAGAGGGCGGCAATTCTGCCATTGTGTCAAACAGTTCGGTGCGATGCCCGATCGAAATCATGACGGAGAGTGCGCCACTGTTGAGAATGTCCAGCATCCGTCCGGCGAATGCTTCTGCTTTGGTTTGATCGAATGTTTGTGTCATCATAATTTAAGCGTGATGGTATTCAAAAGTTTCTATTTGGAAGATTGGATGTTGCCAGGGCTACGATCGTCACATTTCTGGCCGTCAATTCAACATTTCACCTATCTGTTCTTGCACCCAAGTTTCAAACAATTCGCGCAGCAAACGTTGACGCATCGCTAAATCGAACTGAGCCGGAATCAATGTTTCTAATCTGATGATCGCCAGCCATCCTTCTACAGGGATAGGATGCCAAAGCTGACCGGGCAGGCTGATCGCCAACAGATGCGCCAAGTTCGGGTGGATTGTGCCGAGTTCCGCCGGGCCAAGGATTCCATTGACTTGAGCTTCTGGGCCTTGGGAATACTCGCGCGCCAGTTCGGCAAAGGATTGCTCTTTTTCTTGAATCCGAAAATACAGTTCTCGCGCAATTTCTGCGTCTTTAACCCGAATCAAAGAATAGATGACTCGATCTAGCGATCGCTTGCGTTGCAGAAAATATGACTCTAGTTTGTGATGCCAATTTTGGTGTTTGAATTTCTCAATTTTGAGCAGCCGCGGAATGAAAACAGTCTCTAAAAATTCCCGACTCATCCCCTGCTGTTTTAGCCAAATCTGTTGTGTGGTTTCGTCCAGCAGTTGATTTTGTTCGTAGAACTGCTGGCTGGCATTCACGATTTCTTCACCGGTGCAATCGATGGGGGCGATCGCTTCATCAATGATGCTTTCGCGGTATAATTGGGGCAGCATTTGGTAGCTGGCAAGTCGAGGAACTATCTCCTCCCCAGAGATCGTGCGATTGCGGATTTGTAATAAAACTGCGGTCATAGCTGTCTGGCTTCAATTAAAGCCATTTGAACGAACAATTGATAGGGTAAGGTGCACAGTGTGCACCCTACAGATAAAGTTTTTACATCCAGGACTTTCTAGTTGGGAATCGGAGTCAAGGTAACAGAGTAATTAGTGTTACCTGTGAATTGAGAGGCTTGAAGATAGTAGTTAGTTGCCGGAGCCAAGTTTTGGACAAATCCTTCGGAAATAGTGCCTCGCTTAACCACACTTCCAATTACCTCACCTGCATCGACGGCGCGATTGTTGTTTTTGTCTTGAATCAATCGGAGATCGGCATCAGCGCTGAGATTATTGAGACCAAAGTGATAAAATCCCTGGGTATTGACAGCGAGATGGATAGTATCGGTGGTGTCGGTGTTACCCACAGAACCTTGATGAGTTCTTGGTTTGTCGTTGGAAAACACGGCACCGAAATCATCTTCTATGGCAAGGACTTTGCTGGGTGTTCCTGCTGCGTCAGCCGATACTCTCAAATTGTAGGGAGTATCGTTGAACGCACGGTTCCGATTGACTTGCACCACGTAATTGCCTGCATCAACGTCAGCAACTGCTGAGGACAAGTTGATTACTTCATCCAAACGCAATCGATCGGAAATAGCAATCTGCTTATCGTTACCATCAACTAAGCCATTGCCATTGAAGTCGCGAAATAGTTGAACATTGAGATCGTCGGTCATACCAACCAGCCCAAGGTTGATATTTTTATCGCTATCCAGACGGAAACTGTAGGTGTCTTTGCTGTTGAGATTACTGATAGTGCGGCGCGGAACTACTACGGCACTATTAGATGGCAAGGTACCAAGGTCAAATTCAGCCATTTTATTTCTCCTTAAAGTGTAAAGGGATGAGTTAATTTGCTGGTTGTTTGATTAACTTGATATCAATCTAACGAGGCGATCGTTCCGAAACCGTTCCGAAAGCGTTCTCGAAGCGTTCCCAAAGCATTCAAGCCCGATCGTCCGCGCGAATTTAAGGTTTGAGAACTTCGGCACACCAAACGCGATCGAAGGGAATTCCAGCTTTACCATGGGCTTCTCGAATCACTTCCGCATCGGGCGCGTTCAGTTCGCACACCACGCGAGTTTTATCCAGCGACGCATAGGAACGCACCCATTCAATACCCCGTTCCTCATAGCACGCTAAAATTAATCGCTGGGCTTCCTTCCACTCTTCATCGGTAAAGCCATTCGGATAGCTTCCCTCCCACACCTTCAGGATGGGTTCGTTCCATACAGGTAGCACACCTTCAGGTTCAATAACTTGGGCTGTCCAAACCTTGCTAAACCCAACATCGGCTTGGCGATAAGCTTGTCGCACAGACTCTGCATCTGGTGCCTCAAAGGTGCAAATCATGCGATCGCGATCGGCTGATAGTAAAGAGTAGTGCCACGTGGCATTTCTTGCCCCAAGACAATCCAAAACTCGCGTATCAGCTAACATTTCTGCGGTTATTGGTTGATCGGTCGTTGTTTCAACTTTGATGAGAGACATAATGACCTCTGTAAGATAATTTAAGCGTTTTTTGCAGGAATTTTTTGCATCTGTTCGATCGCCCGATCGACAGCAGTGCGGGCACGGAAACTCAGCGCAGGACGATCTATGCGATCGCGCAGCGATTCAAACCGCGCGATCGCCCCTTCTCGATCGCCCAAACCTAAAGCACCCTCAATCAAAATTGCCCAAGCCAGAGCAATCTCGCTGGGATGATCGACCGTCTGAGCAGCTTCTAAAGCAGCTTCAGCGCGGGCTGTTGCCAAAAGGGGTCGATCGCACTCTAAATCCACTTGAGCCGCCCCAATCAGCACGTAAGACAGCATCCGTTTGGCATCCACCTGTTGCAAAGTCGCGATCGCCCGCTCCAAAGCAGCATCTGCACCAATTTGCTGAAGCTGATAGTTTGCTAAAGCTAAAAGCGCATTGGCCACCGCACCTTCACTGCCTTCGCCTTGGATTTTGGCGGATACGATCGCCATTTCCTGACAATAAGGCAAGGCCGCAGCCGGATCGCCCGCTTCCAGTTCCGTCATCGCCAAATAGCTGAGGTTATAAAACTCGCACCAGTGATCCTGCTGGGCCGCGGCCGATCGCCACGCCTGTTGCCACAAAACTCGCGCTTGGGCATAGTTCCCGTGATGGCGCTGTACGGCACCCAACCCTTGGTCAATTCCGATGTTCTTCAAACCAACTCTCTCAGCCAGGGACTGCGCCTCTAGCAACAATGCTTCTGCCCGCGCCATTTCCCGTCCAATTTCCGCCAAGCAAGACCCGCCATAGGCCAGCAATCGCACGGCAGTAGCTGGACTCGATGCCCGACTTACCTCTGCTGCCCGCAGCGAGTGTTGGTGAACGTTGGCGAAGTTGCTGCGATCGAAATGCAGGATCACCAAGGCCTCCAGTCCCGTGGCTTCTGCTTCTTCTAAGCCGAGAGCATTTGCTTCATCGATTAAGCGGTGCACCTCCCTGTCGAGTTGAGAAACTCGATCGCCCGTAACGCCTGCGATCGCGCTAACCCGCAGCAATTTTAAATGCAATTGAATGCGAGTGCGATCGTCAAGTCCTTGACACTGCTCAATCCCAAGCTGAGCCAATTCTGATGCTTCCGCGTAGGCAAACAATTTCAAGCAACGTTCGGCGGCACAGAAGGCGCTAGAAGCGGCTAATTCTCGATCGCCCCCGATGGCGGCGTGACGAGCAATATCGCCAGCCCAGGCGTTGTCTGGTGTGGAGAGTTGATGCAACTTATGAGCAATTTGCAAATGGATCAAATGGCGGCGCGGTTGTGACAACTGCCGGTAGACAGCCTGACGCACAATATCGTGAGCAAAGTCATAGCCGATTTCGTCACCGAGAGAGGCGCTGGGACGGATAATAGTTTGTTGTTCGAGCTGTTCGATCGCCATCAGCAATTTCGGCAGCGGATAGTCTGCCACATGAGCCACCGCTGTCGGTTTAAAGCTGCGCCCCAATGCTGCTGCCCAAGGCAAAAATTCGCGAGCCATGTCATCTAATTGGTGGAGACGATCGCGGATCAAAGCCTCTAAATTATCAGCATGAGTAGAGCGATCCTGGGACAATGCCCGGGCAACTTCCAGCGCAAACAGGGGATTCCCGCCACTATCGATAAATACGCGCTCCACTGCTTCTGGAGATAGCTCTAACGGATTAACCGCTTGCTGTCTGCGAATCAATTCAGCCGTTTGTTGTCGATCGAAAGGCTGCAATTCCAGCGTTAGCAGCCGTCGCTCTCGTCTGAGTGCCTGCACCACCCGCGAGATGCCCGCATTCTCCTCTAGTTCCCTGGAACGCCCGGTGCAGGCGAATAAAATCGGCTTATGACTCAGCAAGCGGATGGCGTAATGTAGCAATGCCGATGAGGCTTCATCGATCCACTGAATGTCATCTAGAATGACGATTAACGCAGCCTCACTGGCAGATTGAGCCAGCAATTGTACCACCGCATCAAACAGATGACTGCGTTCGCGCAAGGGTGCCGGAGGCATATCGGGCGGAGCTTTCCCAGGTTGAGCGAGCTCTGGGAGTAAGAAACCTAGCTCTGGCGGAATGTTGAGGGCGGGGGGAATAACGAGCGATCGCAAAACATCAATCCAGATACCGTAGGGTCGCACCATCTCGGCGGCAAATCCGCGTCCCCACAGCACTTGCACCGCCTGTGCCGTGACTCGTAGCTCTTCCAGCAAGCGAGTTTTGCCGATTCCGGGTTCGCCCGCAAGCAAGAGCACTGGCGATGTCTCAGGGGTGGCGTTTGCGGCGCAGTTCGCAAGCAATATCGGCTTTGCCCACTGCTGAATCAATGCCCATTCGCGATCGCGTCCCACTAGAGGCGACAAAGCCAAAGGTGAGGGAAACAAATTCGTTTGGGGTGGCCCGGCGGAGTGAGACGAGGGTTGAATGTCGGGCGCTTCGTCTTCCAGCAACAGTTGCTCGTAGAGCTTGCGAGTGATCGCACTAGGGTCAACTCCTAGTTCCTCGCGCAGCAAAGTCATGCAGCGGTGGTAGACTTGGAGTGCATTGGCGCGATCGCCGTTCAAATGGTGCGATCGCATCAAAGCTGCGTAGCTGGTTTCGTGCAACGGATCGATCTCCAGTAAGCGCTGTGCAGAGCGGATTGCAGCCCGATAATCACCCTGAGCTTCCGACAGGCGAGTCAGAGATTCGAGCGCATGGAGCAATTTCTGTCGCAGGTGTTCGCGCTCTGGAAAAATCCACTCATCCTCACAACTCGGCAGCAAATCACCGCCGTAAAGTGCGATCGCTTGCTCCCAGGCTGTTCTGGCACCGTTAACATCTGCGGCTCGTTCCGCTGCTTCTGCTGCGGCGAATGCCCGTTCAAACTCAGCCACATCCAGCACGAAAGAGGCATGGGGATTCCATTGCAGGGTTTTGGCATCCGCCAGCAGGTAGCGATCGGCATCGGGGAGTCCCTGACGCAGGTGATGCAATTCCCGGCGCAAGTTGGTGCGAGCTTGGGCCTCGGTGGAATCGGCCCAGAATTGAAAGGCAAGCCGCTGACGGGTTTGGGGCATATCGCGATGCAGTACCAGGTAAGCCAACAAAGCTTGCGGGCGCTCTGTTGTGACACCGACAACGGGCTGGTCTGCACAGGAAAGGCAGAATCCGCCTAGTAGTTTGATATCTAACATAGAAAGCATATAGCTAGATATTATTTGTGATTTTAATCCATGCTCCGGCGTGTCAACTTCAGGAATGTCAGCAGGTGGCGATCGCTAATTGAAATGACATTGCTATACTATGTTATCCGCGCGGCGGTCTGTTGGAAGCCACACTTTTGTATTCTTAATATAAATGTAATATAGGTGCGGTATGATCGCTTTTACTACGACTCTCACTCAATGCAATTAACAAGGTCAACATGATCGCCAAAATTGCTACCATCAGCCTCTTGTTTATAGTTTTGACTCTAGCATTCAGCAACACGCTTTTCAAAAATCATCTGTTAAAACCTTTCACTAACAGCAATTTGTCCAACCAATTAACATCTGATTTGACAATCTTGACCGCCCAAACGGAAAACCAGGACAAAAAAAATACCATGCAACGTATTCTCGATGACAGTGCAAAATTAGAAAAACTAGCTGGCGATTTCCAATTTATAGAAGGCCCGATTTGGCATCCAGACGGCTTTTTGCTGTTCAGCGATATTCCCGCCAATATTATCTATAAATTCGGCTCAAATCAGCAAGTTGAGGTATTTCGCAGCCCTTCGGGAAAAGCCAACGGGAATACTTTAGACAAAGAAAACCGCCTACTTACTGGCGAACACGAAAATCGCCGCGTATCCCGCACAGAAAAGGACGGCCAAGTTATCACCTTGGCGGATAGATACGAGGGCAAGCGGCTCAACAGTCCGAACGATTTGGTGGTTAAATCTGATGGCAGCATTTATTTTACCGATCCGTCCTACGGTGTTAGTAAAGATCAGGAAGAATTGGGCTTTTACGGTGTTTACCGACTGGCACCAGACGGAAAATTAACTCTGCTGGTTAAGGATTTGGTGCTGCCCAATGGCATCGCTTTTTCACCAGACGAGCAAAAACTTTATGTCAACAATTCGGAAGCGGGATACATTGCCGTTTTCGATGTAAAACCGGACGGAACTGTTACCAACCAGCAGCTTTTTGCGGAGTTAAAAGACGCTAGTCAAGGCGGAGTTCCCGACGGTTTAAAGGTTGATCTAGAGGGGAATGTTTACAGCACCGGGCCGGGGGGAGTGTGGATTTTTTCGCCGGATGGCAAGCTTTTGGGGAAGATTTCTGTGCCTGAGACGGCGACTAATTTGGCTTGGGGAGACAGCGATCGCAAAACGCTTTATATTACGGGAAGTACAAGTCTGTATCGGATTCGGCTTAAAATTGCGGGCGTGCAGCCTGGAAAATAATCTAAAATTGGGTGGAGTTGAAAGTAAACTGGTTTTTATTAGGGGTAATTGACCGGGCATGATATAATCCTAGGTTTGAGAATCAGTCCTTCCCGATTCTTTAATCTCAAATCTCCAATCTCACATGGTATTAATAGCTCGGTTGCACAAATTTCTAACTGCTACAGTCGATCGCAAATCCCGATCGCACACAATATTTTGGTTAACTCTGAGCCTGACATTTGCCGCCCTCTATGCTATTTTAGGCTTGAAGCAAGCCTTTAGCGGTGAGTATATCGTGCAAGACGATGCGAGGCAGCACGTTTTCTGGATGATGCGATTTGTCGATCCTGAATTATTCCCCAACGATTTCATTGTTAATTACTTTCAATCTGTCGCCCCCGCAGGATACAGCACGCTCTACAAATTAGCCGCAACAGTTGGTATTAACCCGCTATTTCTTCACAAAATATTGCCGCTATTTCTCGGCTTAATCTCGACTTATTACTGTTTTGGGCTTTGTCTAGAAATGCTGCCAGTGCCGATGACTGGGTTTATTGCATCTTTGCTGTTAAATCAGCATATGTGGATGACTGATGATTTGGCTTCCACAACGCCAAGAGCTTTTATATATCCGATATTTCTGGCTTTTTTATATTATTTGTCGCGCAGTTCGTTGCTGCCTTGTTTAGGGGCGATCGCACTTATCGGACTATTCTATCCTCCTTACGCCTTGGTTGCTGCCGCAATATTAGTTTTGCGCCTGTTATGCTGGAAAAACGGCGGTTTGCGCTTGTCGGGCGATCGAACTAATTACCTATTTTGCACTACAGGTTTGGGATTAATATTTTTAGTAATGCTGCCCTATGCCTTAGATAACTCTGAATTTGGCCCAACTTATACCGCAGCAGAAGCGAAGCAAATGGCCGAATTTGCACCAGGTGGAAGAAATGCTTTTTTTCGCCCAAATCCCAAAGATTATTGGTTGACAGGGCGGGGTAGCGGGATGTTTCCCAAGTCGCTGTTTACGCCTGTAACTCACTGTGTCGCGCTGTTATTTCCGCTGCTGCTATTTTTGCGATCGGCTTTTCCCTTAGCAAATCAGATTCAAAGCAAAATCTGGCTTTTGCTTCAGCTATTTCTAGCATCCTCGGCGATGTTTTTTGCGGCTCACGCCACCATTTTCAAGCTATATCAACCCGGTCGCTATACAGCCTATAGCTTGCGATTTATTGTTGTTTTAATAACTGCGATCGCCCTAACTTTAATTATCGATGGAGTCGGTCTTTGGGCTTCAAAAACCACCACAACATTTGATGTAAAAAACCTAGTTGCACTAATTACGACAGCGATTATCGCTATCGCCGTTGTCCTTTATCCCTGCTTGACCGAAAAATTTCCTACCGTTGGGTATGTAGAAGGTAAAATATCGGGTTTGTACAAATTTTTTGAGCAACAACCTAAAGATATCTTGATTGCTTCAATAGCGGGAGAGACTGACCACTTGCCAACATTTAGTCAGCGTTCTGTTCTGGTGGCCAAGGAATATGCAGTGCCTTATCAGAAAGGCTACTACAGCAAATATCAACAGCGACTTAACGATTTAATTCGCGCTCAATACACTCCCAATCGAGCTGTATTGCAAAATTTTATTAATCAATATGGAGTTGATTTTTGGATGCTCGATCGCAATGCTTTCACTCTTGAGTATATAAAGGATGATGGCTGGCTAAATCAATTTGATTCTACACCGGAGGCGACTCTTTCTCTAGAACAAGGGAAAATTCCCGCCTTAGCTTCCGCAATGACAAGTTGTGCTGTTTTTCAAAATGAAATTCTAGTGGTTTTAGATGCTTCTTGTATTGTGAAATTGACCGGGAATTAAGGCGTGGCAGAGCCTTGGGATATGCGTTCTCAGGAAGAGCCTGGGAACTAAGAAGAACTGTTCGGATTCTGAAACTAAAATTGCTGCACGGCTCTTCTGTAGGAGCGATCGCACAATGCGTTATAATGCCCATAAGAGATAATGGTGCGAGTCAATGACACAAGTTCTCGATCGGGAAATTCTCGATGGGCGAGTGGTGCTCAACGGCACTTGGGAGCAATTCAAGTTAATCCAGAAGGTTTCGGAAGATTCCCCTGGCATAAAGTTGTCTTTTTTTGCAGGGGCGATCGAGATTCTGATGCCGGGATTCCAACACGAAAATTTTTCTGAAATCATTGGTTACTTGGTGACTACTTTTCTGCTGCAACAAGGTATTAAGTTTTACCCTTCTGGTTCAATGACGCAGGAGAAGACGCCAGAAGCTTCTACTCAAGCAGACAAATCGTTTTGTTTGGGAGAAGCTAAGTTGATTCCCGATTTGTCGATCGAGGTAGTTTATACTAGCGGTGGACTGAGCAAATTGCCAAAATATCGGGCTTTGGGCGTGCCTGAAATCTGGTTTTGGGAAGATGGCACGCTGCGGCTGTATCATCTCCGGGAAGATGGCTACGAGCAAGTAATTAAGAGTCAACTGTCAGGATTGGAAACGCTGGATATCGATTTGCTAAGACGCTGCATTTTAATGGGTGAAACTGATTTGGCTGAAGCGGTTAAGGTTTTTGGGCAGGGAATCTCGATCGATCGTACATGACAGCAAAACGTTCGATTTTCCTCATGGGCGATCGAAATTTTAGCGGTTTTGGCAACATCTGGAAAAAATAGCATCCCCAGATCCCGGACTTCTTAAATAAGTCGGGTTCTGCTGTTGCTGGGAACGATAAATACAGTCTTTTGTAGGGGGAATCCCCCTGCGGTTGCAACTTCTAATGGGTAATGTTGTGGATATCCTGCAATTAAATAATCTCCGAAATCCAAGGTGAATATAGATCCGGGGTCAAGTTCGCAGACAATGAAAATTGCACAAAAGCTCGCTCGCCAATTATTTCTTTAACAAAAACATGGCAACACTTTACGTCAACCCGCAAACAGGCAGTGATTCCGCAGCCGGCACCCAATCGGCTCCATTCAAAACTATAGCCCGTGCAATCATCGCCCGCGCTGCATCGGGAACTACGATTCAGTTAGCAGCGGGAACTTACAGCGCTGCTAGTGGCGAAAAATTCCCCTTGGAAATTCCTTCGGGAGTAAAACTTATTGGCAATGAAGCTAACAAAGGTAGAGGGATTCTGATTCAAGGCAGCGGCAAATTTCTCAGTCCCACCGCTGCAAGCCAAAATATCACGATACAGCTAGCAACTAATTCGGAATTGCGCGGAGTAACTGTCACCAATCTCGATAGTCGTGGCACGGGAGTCTGGATTGAGTCAACTTCTCCGACCGTAGCTAACTGCACTTTCACACTTTGTAAGCGCGAAGGCGTTTTTGCCACGGGCAGCGCTAATCCTGCGATTCTCGACAACATATTTGTGGCAAACTCTGCGGCTGGGGTGATGATGGCGGGAACTGCTAAGGGAGTAATACGGCGCAATATTTTTCAAAAGACGGGTTTCGGCATTTCTCTGGAAGCTAAGTCGGCTCCTTTGATTGCTGATAACCAAATTTTGGAAAATCGCTCCGGTATAGTTTTAGCGGGGGAATCTCAGCCGATTTTACGCAATAATCGCATCGAAAAAAATACGGAAGACGGTTTGACTGCGGTGGGGAAGTCGCTGCCAGATATGGGTAATGCTCAAGATTTAGGCGGCAATATCTTTCAGAATAACGGCGAATTTGACTTGCAAAATGCGACTGGGGTTAAGATTTTTGCGGGGGGAAATCAGCTCAATTCTTCGCGGGTGAAAGGTTTATTTGATTTGGGCAATGTGACGCCAACTCCGACTCCTGGCGGGCTAAAGTTTAGCGACATCAGCACGCACTGGGCTAAGGATTTTATCGATCGCTTGGCAAAGATGAATATTGTTAGCGGGTTTCCCAATGGCACTTTTCAACCTTACGAGATTGTAACTAGAGCTCAGTATGCGGCTATGTTGGCGAAGGCGTTTGAATTGGTGCAGCGCCGTGATGCGACTGTTTTTAAGGATGTGGCGGCGGATTTTTGGGCCAAGGGAGCGATCGACCAAGCTAATCGAGCTGGCTTTTTGGCTGGATATCCAGACAGCACGTTTCGCCCGGAGCAGAATTTGACTAGAACTCAGGCGATCGTATCTTTGGTAAACGGCTTGCAGTTGGCGGGCGGCAACCCCAATTCTTTGAGCGTTTATGTCGATCGAGCTCAGATTCCCAGTTTTGCCACCGACGAGATAGCAACCGCCACAGAGCGCAAAATCGTGGTCAACTATCCCGCGCGCGAAAAGCTTGCCCCCGCCCACGACATCACCCGTGGCGAGATATCCGCCCTCATCTACCAAACTCTGGTAGCCACAAAGCGGGCCGAGCCCATTAACTCTCCTTACATCGTCTAAGGGAATTGGGAGACAAGAGAGAGGTTGGTTCTTCTGAGATATTGCACCATTCTCAATAATCCTTTCAGGGGGGGATCTCCTGCCCACCCCACAAGAAAATCTACTCTTTGTGGAACAGGCCGGAAACCCTGTTAAGCGAGAATGGTGCAAGATGTGAGTTCTTTGTACCCCAAGTTATCCCATCTCCCCCCCCCTTGTCTCCGATTCCCTCACTCTCCCCCACTCTCACTCACTCTCACGCACTCTCACCCACTCCCACTCGGCCAAGTCTTGATTTGCGAGTACCCGAATCGTTTTATGATTAAACATTAAGAAATTAAGTAAGCAATCCTTAAGGTTCGACTGTCAAATTATGGCTAAAATTCAATTTTCTCGGGGTATAGACGAAGATGCTGTGCCCGAAGTGCGCCTAACCCGTTCTAAAACGGGAGCTCAAGGCACTGCCACGTTTATCTTTGAAAATCCCAAAGCTCTCAGCAGCACCAGTACCGAAGACATTACTGGAATGTACATGATCGACGAAGAAGGCGAACTCCTCACTCGCGAGGTTAAGGCTAAGTTCATCAACGGTCAGCCTGCTGGTTTGGAAGCTCTTTATCTAATGAGAAGTCCCGAAGAATGGGATCGATTTATGCGTTTTATGGAACGCTACTCGGAATCAAACGGCTTAGGATTTAGCAAGGCATAATTGATGGGGAATAGGGCATGGGGTATGGGGCATGGGGTATGTGGCATTGGTTATTGGTTGTTAGTTATTTGATAATGAATAACTAACAACGAAGAAATAACAACTAACTAATGACTTCTTCGCTTTTCCCTCTTCCCTCTTCCCTCTTCCTTCTTGCTTCTTCCTTCTTCCTTCAACATCTGTTATATGACGCAAATTCCTCACCCCGACTTATCTAAAATAACCGTAAACTGCGCTATCATTACTGTTAGCGACACCCGCTCGGCGGAAACAGACAATAGCGGCTTGTTAACTAAGAAGCTGCTAAAAGATGCGGGTCACTCTGTGGTAGCTTACACTGTTGTTAAAGATGATGCAGCCAAAATTGTATTGCAAATGCAGGCTTTTTCCCAGCGTGAAGATGTAGATGCAATCATTTTTAACGGCGGCACGGGCATCGCTCCCCGAGATACGACCTATGATGTGATGGAGAGTTTGCTTGACAGGATTTTACCAGGATTTGGGGAAATATTTCGGTTTTTGAGCTATCAAGAAATTGGTTCGAGGGCGATCGCCTCTCGCGCAGTTGCAGGCGTCTATCAAGGCAAGTTAGTCTTTTCTCTTCCGGGCTCTAGCAATGGCGTGAAACTAGCTGTGGAAAAGCTAATTTTACCGGAATTAGTTCACTTGGTGACGCAGTTGCGCGGAGGATGAGAGCGAAAGTTCGGTTAATTTATTGACAATCAAGCAATTTGGTTACAAATCGTCCGAGGCATCCGTGGAGTGAGAAAAAAGCTTTTAATCCTCATCGCAAGCCCCCGGTTTGATCGGTGAGGTCGCTTTCTTCAATCTCTTCAATCTCTTCAATCTAAAATCTAAAATCTAAAATCGACTGACTGCATTCACCGCAAGAAACGGGTGGCTTTGAGCCTAGTATATGGCTAAAGTAAGGAAACATCAAAATTCCCCTGACTTAGACTAGATGATTTCGATGCAGAATGCCAGTGTCTATGCTAGCGAAGATTATCACCGGATTGCTCGGGCGATCGCCTTTATGCGACAACACCACCTAAACCAGCCGAATCTGGCAACTGTGGCCCAACACATAGGACTAAGTGAATATCATTTTCAACGGCTATTTACTCAATGGGCCGGCATTAGTCCCAAGCGGTTTTTGCAATATCTGACAGTTGAATATGCCAAGTCAAAAATCACTCAGACTAAAAGCCTTCTAGACCTAACATTGGACGTGAGACTATCAAGTCCCGGACGATTACACGATTTATTTGTGAACTTAGAAGCAATGTCACCAGGGGAGTTCAAAGCAGGCGGAGCAGGTTTGCAAATTCGCTATGGCATTCATGATACCCCCTTTGGCAAATCTGTAATCGCGACAACTGCCCGCGGTATTTGTAATCTTTATTTCTTGGATACAACAGACGAACAAACCGCCGAACAAAGACTGCAGTTGACCTGGAAAAAAGCTGAAATCATTCGTGATGAGCAAGCCACTCAATCATTGCGTGACCTGATTTTCACTTCAGAAACTCTCAGCGAGCAAAAATCACTAACGCTCTTGGTAAAAGGCACTAACTTTCAGATTCAAGTTTGGCGAGCACTTTTGCAATTGCCATTTGGGGCGATCGCAACTTATCAGACTATAGCTCAAATGGTAGCACGCCCAACTGCTGCTAGAGCTGTAGGAAATGCGATCGGTAACAATCCTATCGGCTATCTAATTCCGTGTCACCGTGTCATTCGAGAATCTGGAGAACTCGGTGGGTATGGCTGGGGAGTAGAGCGTAAAACAGTCATGTTAGGTTGGGAAGCTAGTCATACAATTTGCGATTGATTATCCTTTTGGTTTGTTGGCGTGGCAATTATGAACCGCCCGGTGCAGACCCGCACGCCCGGTGGTTTAGGAGGGAAGAGCTAAATACCCTTCTCGACCCGATTATGCAGCCCTACTTGAGACTCCGATTGTAGAAATCAGCAACTTTGTCAACGTAAATCTTGGGGTTGGTATTGTAGCTTTCTGGATGTTTCTTCGCATTGGTTTCCCAGTATTCGGCTGAAGGATATGCTCCTCTAAGTTGACGGGAGTTTTCTATAGGAGTATAAGGATCGATCGCACTATGAATAATCAAAACTGGTCTAGGGGAAATACGACCTATCTCCTGCACTGGCGTAGAAGAAGTTAGATCATATCCAGTCAACAAATGTCCAAACATCATGGTAGAAAGAAGAAATATCCCAGGTAATCCTGAAGCTGACTGCCAATGCTTCTGAATAATTGGATAAACCTCAGCGTAACCACTGTCAGTGACCACTGCTCCGATGTCAGAGTCATCTGCTGCTGCTCCAATTACAGTAGCAGAACCCATTGAAAAACCTAAAACCCCAATCTTTTTTGGCTTAAAGCCCCTGATTTTAAGCCAATCCACTGCTGCAATAACATCTCGCCTTTCTGTAATTCCAAAGGTGAAACGAGAATCAGCACTTTGCCCATGTCCTCGCAGATCGATCATAAGTATCGAAAAGCCTTTTTGATTCATAGCTGAACCAAACTCGGCAAACTTTCCAGCAAGCTCACAAGTCCGACTGGAATTCAATCCATGCACTAAAATTAATACCTTGTCTGTTGCTTGTTCTGGAATAAACCAACCAGCAATCTCCACGCCATCAGGTGTACGAAATGTTACATTTTCAGGAGGAACAGCAAAAACAGATGCTTTAAGAGGGTCAAAGCATCTGTTTGGCTTTGAAAGAGTATGTCCTGCATAAGCGGAGATGCCGAAATAGCCAACCACTAGAAATGCTGAGATACCAGAAGCTAACTTGATAAAAAGAGGCTTTTGGGCTTTCATCTATTTTGTTACCTAGTTCTTGCAGATTATTTTCAGCGAATGTTCGATAGAATTTCCTGGCTGCATCGGTACCGCGTTAGCAAGTTGAGTGAAATATTCCCCGACCTTCTTCCCTTGTTGCATTAAATTGTTGAAAAGGTCTACAGCCAATTTGGTAGGCCCAATATAATACTCAATACCTCTTTGATTCAGCAGTTCTTCAGTTTCGGGACAGGTATGTAGCATGAGTTCCATACCACGTGTCAAAACCATAAATTCTATACCTTGCTCTAAAATTTCTTCGATATCAGCAGGTTGAATACCTGGTTGGTGACGAGTACCTGTGAGTCTCCAATCCCATTCCTTAGAACCTCCAGGCCATACTTTACAATCTTTGAATTGACAAGTTTGGCCGTCAGTGGTTACTTTAATACGTCCCCAAGAGATATGAGTAATCAGGCTTTGATGACAATTGCTCATAATATTGTGTATTTATAAAAAAGATAAACAAAAGACATTTAACTAATGTAGATAGGAGCGCCCAACCGCTAAATTGAGATGCCCCCATTAACTTTAGTTAAACTGAAATTATCTCTATTCAGTAAATCAAGGCTCGTTTACAAACATCAAGTCCTTGAGTTAAGCATTCCTCTCGCCACTTTCGAGATATGGGTGCAAACATTTCTACCAACAGATGTTTTGTCCATTCATAGTTCTGGTGTGACTTACGCTCAGAAACCCGGTTTCTACCCTATGTCGATAGACCGAAAATAAATTTTATGGTCAAGGTCAATCTACACTAAAAATAGTGGGTTTCGCTAGCTTTCTAATCATATTGTTTCCGGTTGCATCAGTATTGTTCAAATATCCCAACAGTCAGTTGTCAGGAAATCATAATTTTACTCAACATTCAACAATCATCTCATTCGTGCAACCGGAATCACTATCACCAAGATAGGTTATTCGATGAAAATCCCAGCAACTTTGTCTCCATTCATAGTCATGTGTGCCACAAATTCATCTCCACCATCTTCAAAACTCAGCTTCCACAAATAAATCGGAAAATTACCTTGTTTTATTTCACCAAAATAATTAATTGAGTATCCCTTTTGCAGGCGGGAAGCAAGCTGCTCGCTAACATCGTCAAACATTTTTTGTGTAATGCTCGCTTTGTAGCCTGCATCACCGACTGTAGTAAAAAGCTGGTAATTTTTCGATGCTGTCGCATCCAAGATAACCTGCAAACAATCGATGACGTTTTGAGAGGGGTCGGTCGGGTTCATGCTCATGTCCTTCTTTTAGGGTTCTATCAAAATGTCTAACAAATGGCGCTGTGAATAGCTTCTACGGCTGTCTAATATCAAATCCGGTAGCATCGCCATTATTTATCAGTAGGGGGTGCGAGCGCAGAAATTTTAAAATCCACAGATTAGACTATTTACACTCACCCACCGCCCCAAGGATTGAATAATATCTATGCAACTTTACCATTTATAGCAGTTTTCAATCGAATTAAATAAAGACAGCGTTAGACACGGCACTGCCGTGTCCTACCCGATATCTGTACTTCACTATACTGAAAATCGCTCTATTGCCTCAGCAACAACAGTGCGGTGTCGGACTGTATTGCAAGTAATTGTCGGCTGTGCAAAACCGGAATCTACCAAAGCTTGCTCAATATCCAACCCAAAATACTGATCCAAATAAGGCTCCGTACTCTTGAGCAAAGTCAAAATATAAGGAGGCATTTTGGCATACACTTCCGACTGAGGATTCATATCCATAATTGTCAAATGTCCGCCAACACGTAGCAAACGCCTCGCTTCCCGGAAAATTTCTCTCGTAGCTTTCTGTGGCAATTCGTGACAAACTAAACAAATAGAAACTAAATCAAAAGCAGCCGCAGGCAAACCAGTAGATTCAGCAGCAGCGTGCACCCAAGTGGGAGATTTGTGATTTAAAGATTCAGATTCTCGCTGTTGGGAACGGTATTTAGCAACTGCTAAAAAATAAGGCGACAACTCTACCCCAGTCATCTTCGCTTGCGGGTAAATATCCTGAAGGGCAAAGGTACTCAGGCCCACGCTGCATCCCAAATCAACAATATCCTGCGGTGAAGAAGCAATTTTAGATTTGATGACTTCGTGATAGCTGGCGCGGAGTTTAGCATCGCCTTCTGCACCTGCTTCCGGCCAAATTGTGGCGTGAACTGTACGGGCGGCCACTTCAACTTCTGTAGCAGCTTCCCAACTCATATTACCTTTTTCATAAGCGTGGAATGATGTTAGATAATATTTCGGGTAAACAAGATCGGGATTTTGAACGCTGAGCAATTCTGCATCCCAATTCCGGGACAAAAGTGCTTGGGATTCTTGTCGCCAATGCACTCCGATTTTTTCTCCTCTTTTTATCATCATTTCCCGCGCTTGGTGCTTGGCTAGATTAGCCAAAGGCTTGATGGAAAGGACGCCATTTACTAAGCGCGAGGCTAATCCCGGAGTTTTCTTAACTGCAACCGTCATGTTTTATGTTTTTCTATTTTGCGCCACTTATTTTAACACGCTTAGGCGATTTTGAGTCGGTTAATATAATGAAACTTAACTTTATGCTGGCGAGTGAAATGCAAATGTTTGGTGAAAAAGACTTTTTTTAATGAACCGCAGAGGGCGCTGAGAACGCAGAGTTAGAGAAGAGAGAAAAGATCAGAGTAGGGCAAAAGTGGATCGGGTGGTATAATATTTATTTGTGCTTACCTACTTCCTTCTGGGGAATTCATCGGGAATCTGGAATCGGATTTGCCGAAGTTGGAGTATTTGGAAGAACACTTTAAATCGGGCTATTCAGGAGTTTGTGATGAGCAAATCTATTGTGGAATTGGTTGACAATTTGCCGTCTGGTGGCGTCACTGTGATGATGCTCAAATCCCTCGATTTTGTGGTTCCGGGGGAGTGGCATAATCTAACTGGTTTTGAGAATACTATTCAAGCGGTGACAGGGGAAACAAAGCGCAAATTAGTTGATAAAATTCGCGATCGCGCGATCGAGCTTTACGCCAACCCCAACGAACCCTATCAAGGCGTAGTCAGGCTTTACCAGTTAGCAGACAGCGCCGACAGTGCGTTAGGTGCAACGGCTATGGCGAATAAAATCGGCGAAAACATCGGCTTTCTTTCCTTTCTCAACCGCCTCACTCCCAAAGCTGACACAACTCAAACGATCGACTTGTGCGTCAAAGTGGCGATCGAGCTAATTGCCTTCTGCAAACTTAACAATATTTCCCTTGACAATGTGGGAAGCTTTGGTAATTATTTATCCCATTACAAAGGCGAATCTCTGATGCGGATGGCTGCATTAGTTTGCGCTGACGGTTTAATTCCCCTTGGCCCGGACTTCATTCGAGTAGCACAAAATACCCTAGGCGGATTGAATCCTTCAACTTTGCAGCACAACTCAACATTCCAAAATATCAGCAACCTAATTCCCGGCGCAAATAATTCACAAAAGTTCGGATTTGTGACAACAACTTTCGCCTCAGCGCAAGGTTGGATGAACAATTTAGTACAGTCTCGCGGCTTAACTCCCGCCATAGTTTTAGGCAATCTCAAGCAATACGTTGATGTTACCGATGACAAATTGGATTATGTGGCCGCGTTTTTAGACATGACTACCAATTATTACGAACATACGGGAATTCAGACGGTTGCTCGCCGATTGATCGATCGAGCTTATGCTGAAATAGCCTCTGGCAGATCCTAGAAAACTCGTCGCTCATCATTCTCAAGAACAGGCAAGATGCCTGTTCCACAAAAATTAAATTTTATTGTGGGCCGTTGCTCCTAGCCCGCCCGGAAGGCGGGAGTGCATTATTAATTGCTGAAACCATTGCTTAGTTTGCCTTCTTCCTTCTTCCTTCTTCCTTCTTCCTTCGGCTGTGAGTTAAAATAAGCAGATTATGTTTAGCAAACCTCTTTTAATCGCATTGTGAAAAACAAATCACTTCCTTCATCCGTAACAGTCAAGCTAGGCAAATTTGTCTGGACATCAATGTGGCAATTAATGATGTCCAAACTAGCGCCGCCCGATCGCACGGGAGCATACATTCGCCCCAGCAGCAGTTTCCGCAACTTTGTCAGCACTGCACCAGACAACCCTCACCAGCCCGCTGCGGGACGGTATCGCCTCTTCGTGGGTACGGGATGCCCTTGGGCTCACCGCACTCTGGTGACGAGGGCGCTCAAAGGGCTGGAAGATGCGATATCGGTGTCGATTGTCTATCCCTCTGAAGGGGGAATGTGGGTGATGGAGTCGGAGACTTTTGGCTGCAACACGATGCCGGAACTTTACCAGTTGGCTTTACCGGGCTATCAGGGGCGGTGTACGGTGCCGGTGCTGTGGGATGACTCGAAAAAGACGATCGTCAATAACGAGAGTTCGGAAATTATTGTGATGCTAAACTCGGAGTTTAACGAGTTTGCTAGCAATCCTCAAATGGATCTTTATCCTCTGGATTTGCGAGAACAAATTGACGAGTGGAATGAGAAGATCTACCAATCGGTGAATAACGGCGTTTATCGCTGCGGTTTCGCGCAATCTCAAGCTGCTTATGACTCGGCTTGCAGTGAATTGTTTGCTGTTTTAGACGATATCGATCGATCGCTCTTGAGGAGTCGTTACCTGTGTGGCGATCGGGTGACTTTAGCAGACGTGCGGCTTTTTACTACTCTATTCCGTTTTGATGCCGTTTACTACAGCTTGTTTAAATGCAATGTGCGCCGCATTCAAGATTACGAGCATTTGGGAGCTTATCTGCGCGATTTGTACCAGTTACCGGGAGTTGCGGGCACTTGCGATTTGGAGGCTGTGAAGCGCGATTATTACGGCAATTTGTTCCCGCTGAATCCCGGCTGCATTATCCCCGCTGGACCCGATCCGGCGACTTTGCTCAAAGCTCACGATCGCGCAGGGCTCAGAAACCGGGTTTCTTAACTTAATCTTGATTAGGATGCCAGAATTATCGCAGAAACCCGCTTGGATTATCTGCGTGGGCATCAGAAACCGGGTTTCTTACCAAAATCGGGCGTGAAGATGCCAGAATTATCGCAGAAACCTGGTTTCTTGGACAAGGAGGATGTGACTTCTAACTTCCCGATAAAATCTCTTCGAGTGCTAATTTCAGCGTCGGATATTGATATTGAAAACCGCTAGCTAAAGTTTGTTTCGGCAACACTTTCTGCCCTTCCAAAACAAGCTTTGCCCCGTCTCCCAACAGCATTTCTAAAGCAAAACCTGGCACCGGCAACCAAGAAGGCCGCTGCAAAACTTCCCCTAAAGTTTGACACAATTCATTCATCCGCACCGGATTAGGTGCTGTCGCATTCAAAACGCCTTCAACTTGCGGATTTTGCAAAGCGTACAAAATTAAATCAACCACATCCTCGCGATGAACCCAAGAAAACCACTGTTTTCCTGTCCCAATCGGGCCGCCTGCAAATAGTTTAAAAGGTGGCAGCATTTTTGCCAACGCGCCTCCCATTCCCAAAACTATCCCCAGCCGCAAAATTGCTAGCCGCGTTCCCGCATTTTTTGCAGGTTGGGCTGCTGCTTCCCAGTCTTTGCAAACTGCTGCTAAAAAATCGTTTCCCGCGAGGCTCGTTTCGTCAAATTCAGCGGTTTCGCTGGTTCCGTAATAGCCGATCGCCGATGCGCTAACCAACACAGATGGTCTAGGATTAGCATTGACGATCGCTTCCACCAATTTTGCCGTCGTCAGTTTGCGACTGTCGAGAATTTCTTGCTGGCGCGCCTCCGTCCACCTTTCCTCAGCAATCGGAACCCCAGCTAAATTTACAACACCATCGCAGCCCGCGATCGACTTTTGCCAATCACCAGACTCCGCCGGAGTGTAGGCGACAACTTCCAAATTCGGATAAGCTGAAGCGGGAAAAACTCGGCCAGCCTTCGCCGCATCCCTGCTCAAAACCACCACTTGATGTCCCGCAGCTTGCAGCTTCTCCACCAGCCGGCTACCTACAAATCCCGTTGCTCCCGCGATCGCTACTTTCATCTTTTACCAATAATGCACAGTTCTAGCAGTTTAGACGATCGTCCAAACTTGTTTTGAATTATACAAAAATAAACAGCAGCCTCGATCGCCTCCCCACAAGCTTTCTGTATTTTGATTAAACTGATATGGACGCGAGGAACACAAACCATGCCAGCAAAAAAATCAAAGCTTCTAATTGCTGCCTCCATCGCCGCAGCAGGTAGCGCTGCGGTCTACTTTTACTTCCAGGGTTTGAGCCAACAAGTATCCAACCCTCAAGACAGCGCCAAAGTTGTGCCCGACGAAGCAATGATGGCCGCGTTTATCTCCCCCAATCCCCAAGCGTTGGCCCAGTTGCAGCGATTTGGCACGCCAGGGGCTCAAAAGTTGATCGGTCAGGGTTTGAAGGGCTTTCAAGAACAAAGCTTGGCAGGCACTCAAATCGACTTTGACAGGGACTTAAAGCCTTGGTTAGGGGGGGTGATGGTCGCTTTCCTGCCCCCTGATGCTGTGACGAATACAGAGCCTCCAAAACTGCTGGTAGTAGTCAGCGTGAAAAATAAAATTAGCGCTTGGAATTTTGCTAATAAATTAAAATCTCAGCCCGGTGCAACTACTCAAGAAACCGAGTATAAAGGAGTTAAAATTTTTGAAATTGCAGAGCCAACTGGCAAGCGCTACAGTGTGGCTTTGCTGAACGACCAATTAGTGATGGCTCCTTTGAAAAAGCCTGTGGAATTGGCGATCGATACTTTTAAAGGAGAACCCTCCCTCGCTACGCAGCAGAGTACAACTAAGTTTTTTTCTGAGAGTGCTGGTGTCAAGAATCCGATCGCAACTGTTTATATTGCTGACTATCCTGCGGCAATTGAGCAATTGAAAGCTAATTTGCCCGCCGATATCCAGTTGCCTTGGACAGTGTTTTCGCAGTTCAAACAAGTTAAGTCTTTGGTTGCGGGAATTGGGGCGGATAGTGAGGGATTGAGGGTAAAAACTATTGCTCAGTTAGAGCCTAAATTCGTGCAGCAAAATCCACAATTTGCATCGAAATTGTTGCCCAGATTTCCCGTCGAAACCATTGCGTTAGTCGGTGGCAAGGGAATTGATCAAATTTGGTCGCAAGCAACCGCTGAGGCACAAGATAGCCCGGAAGTTGACAGGGGAGTTCAGCAGGTGAGGAATAGTTTTAAGCGGTTGGATTTGGATGCGGATCGAGAGGTTTTTGGTTGGATGAATGGGGAATTTGCGATCGGGGCGATCGGTTCCAATCAAGGGATTTTGTCTCAGTTGGGGATGGGGGCGGCGATGATTTTTGAAACCAGCGATCGCCCTGCTGCCGAAGCAACTCTGAAAAAACTCGATGCGATCGCCAAAAGCAATCCTACAGTCAGTGTCGCCCCCAGACAAGTTCAAGGCAAAGAGGTTACGGAGTGGCAAATACCCCAGCAAGGCACTTTATTCGGGCACGGTTGGCTGAATGAAAATTCTGTGTTTGTAGCTTTCGGCGGGCCTTTAGTTGATGTGATTACTTCGACGCCGCCCCAGCCGTTAAGCAGCAGTCCGAGTTTTCAGGCGATCGCTACTTCTTTACCGCGGGCAAACCAAGGTTACTTTTACATAGATATGGAAAAAACCATGTCTTGGGCTAACCAATATTTGCTTGCAGTACAGCCAAATTTAGTTTCACCGCCCGTCGCTGAATTGCTGAATTCTCTCCGAGGAGTTAGCGTAGCCACAGCTTCTACACAACCAACAACTGCTGAGTTGGAGATGCTTTTTGCCTTGAAATCTAACCGGTAATTTTTCCTCCTATTCTTCTATCCCTTAATATCCTTTCCGGTTGCATCGGAATAATCACATCGAGTCAACAGTTAACACTCAACCATTCAGTTTTTCGACCCGCCCGTCAACTGTCAACAGTCAACAATTCCGGAGGAGTGCAACCGGAATTGATATAAATCCCGTACACGACTTCGTGGCCGGAGTTTTTTCTGACAAAAAAAAGATGCTGCCCTCAATGGAGGGCAGCTACTCAAATAAAGCATCTTAAAGTCTCTCACAACTTCAGAATTAACCTTCAGACATTCCTGATTTATTCGGCAATTGCAAATCATCCGGATCTACGTAGTGACAAACTGCTTTGTCCATGCAAATCAAGGCCCAGCCGGATTTATCGATGCTCATCAACTTGTAAGAAGCTGGCTGAATAAAGAAACCTTTGTGGTTGCGGGTTGCTGGTTTGATGTTAACGTGGCTGTCAGTGCTCATGTTTTTACAACTCCTAGTATTATCCTAATAAAATCTGAAAACCGCTGAGCGGATTTGGCAATCGTCTAAGTTTTCAAATACTAGCACTGACTTCCTGAGTTTTCCATAAAGTTATTTATTGATTTATTACGATGTCGTAATAAACCGCACAGCCGATTTCTTCGATCCCCGCCCAAAAATCGACTTGTTTGCGTGGTTACGGCTCCAGAAGCCACTGTTTAACACGGGCGAGACTCTTCCAGTCGGGTTTTCTCTTTAATCCTTCTTCAAAATTTTTTTTAACTTCGTCGAGCAACTCTTCCGAAGCCATGAGAAGTTGCTGAGCCACTTCGACGTGGGGGCGCACTCCTTTTTCTTTGAGATCGAGGATCGCTACTGCTAGGTTGATGCGAGCTTGTGGGTCATGAGGGTTCAATTTAACGGCTGTTTTCGCTGCCTTTTGAGCCGGTGCAGGTTTATTTTCCAACAGGTAGAGCCACGCGAGGCTAGCCCAGGCATTGCCATTCTTGGGAGCTTTTTCGCACACTTCTTTAAACACGGGGATCAGATTAGCCGGGGCTTCGCCAGCTTGGTAGCGATCGAAACCGTCTTTAAACAATTCTTCAGGGGTCATTCGATTTTAGATTTTAGATTTGGGATGTTGCATGGAAAAGGGCATGGGGCAGTTAACAACTTTCTGCCCCATGCCCTCTTTTCCGATTTATGTAGAAAAAGAACTGCCACAACCGCAAGTTTGAGTTGCGTTGGGGTTAGTAAACTGAAAGCCGCCCCCGATCATAGCATCGCTGAAGTCGAGAACCAAACCGTAGAGATAAAGAATGCTTTTGCGATCGCAAACTACCTGAAAACCGTCGTAGTCGAACACTTCATCGTCGGATTTCACAGTGCTTGGATCTGCGAAATCCATCACGTAGGACATTCCAGAGCATCCGCCCTGCCGCACCCCTACCCGCAAGCAGAGGTCTTTACCTTGTTTTTCTCTCAGGGCTAAAACTTGACGGACAGCAGAGTCCGTCATTTGAATGCCGCGCTTTTCAGAAATGGCTTGAGTCATAATTTGCCGAACTCCTGAGACTGTCTAATGCAAAGAGTTTAATCTTATTGCTCCATTGTACAGGCATTCGCCCGAAGGCATTCGGTTAGATGCTGAAGGCAGAATTTTTAGCTTCTAACTTTTAATTAGCGTGGGGCATCGTTCCCCAGCTTGATGTCCTCTCCCCCTATAGGGTTTATGATTGAGAAGCAGCGGTTGACCGGCTACCGGCACCGCAACAATGCTTCACCCAACGGGCTTACTCTATGGCAGCGCTGAATCGCTCTACTCTTCGTCGGCTACAAAACTTACCTCAAATTCCCAGCGTGTGGGAGGGCGATCGCCGACCCTTATCTAATGCTGACTCGCACATGATGCTAGATGACGATGACATTCTAGAAGGTGGTGGCGAGTGCATTCTCTGGGTCGATGGCTCCGAGGGAGTCGTGAGGGCTATGGACATGGTAGGCCCAGATGCCGGCCCAGAGGCGATCGTCCGGGCCCTGCTACGGGCAATGGAACATCCCCAAAGTCCGGCTCCCGCAGTCCGCCCCCAAAAAATAGTAGTCAAAAACCGAGAAATTCAATTTTATCTGCGGGGCGTACTTCAAGATTTAGGCATTTCCATTGACTACGTGCCGGAATTGCCCTTAATTGACGAAATATTTCGCGGTATGGAAGAGGTCGCCATCAACAGACCTCCTGAGTTGCCTCCTCAGTATGCTGAAGTTTTAATGGAAAAAGCTGCTCAAATTTGGCAAGATGCTCCGTGGCGGACTTTGAGCGAACACCAAATTATATCTATTGAAATCAATCAGTGGGATGTCGCCAGCCTCTACGTGTCCGTATTGGGCCAAGGCAGAATGGATTACGGAGTTTTACTTTACCGTTCTCTAGAATCCTTGAAACGGTTTCGAGAACGAGTCGTCAACGATGAATCTTTTGAAGATTTAGAACAGGCTTTTTTAGGGCAAGACTGTTTGTTTGTTACCTTTGAAAGTGCAGCAGATATTGATGAGGACGACGACGAGGACGAAATTGATTTAGCCGATTTGCCTCCATCGGAAATTGAACCAAATTTCGGCAACCTACATCCTTTAGAAGGATTGCGATCGATTCTTTACGAAGAAGAAGCCCTCACGATGTTAGTTGCTCTCGAAGCATTTCACCGCTTTTTCCGCAACGGTCGCCGGAAATTGGGATCAGATACTTTTCCCACTCTTAGCAGCCGCTACCGCATCTCTGTTCCGCAGTCTGACGGAGAAATTCAACAGGTATCCGTTAAAGTTTCCACGATGCCGGATGTGTCAGACGAATTATTACAGATGCTCGGTGATGACGATGATGACGATGATGACGATGATGATGAATTTGACAAGCCACTGCTGCGGGACGATTTGGTGCCGCAAAATTCATTTTTGAGTCTCGGCGCCGTACCTTGGGAAACGGTAGATTTCCTGCGCCAAAGTGTCCAGTTTCACCAAGGTGCAGAAATTGATATTAATGCCGCCGGAGATGGTTTGCCGGTGGTGATGATCCAAACTTCTCATCCGAAGGCAAAAACTATGATTCAGGATTTGAAAGAAGCTGGAGGTGTGAAGGGGATTGGTTTTAATCCGGGCGAAAATCCGTTTCAGGATGAGCAATACGACTTGGGTATTTTGCAAACCAAAAATGGGGAGCTGTATTTGTTTGGGGAGTTTAATGAAGACGATCCGGTGCATCAAGAAGCTCGCAAGAAGTGGGATCGCCGCTGTAAATTAACCAACGGTTGGTGCGGTTTGATTATTGCTAAAGGGTTGATGGGTGCTTCTCGCGGTCAGCCTCAGTTTAAGGATATGATCGCTTTGCTTGAGGTGCGCTGGGTGTCTGCTAAAGAGTTGGGAATTGGGCCGCTTCAGTTGATGCCGATGTTTTAAAGTTAGTTGACTGTTGGCAGTTGACTGTTGGCAGTTGGCAGTTGGCAGTTGGCAGTTGTTAATTGCTTGGGACTGCTAATAACCAATAACCACCAACCAACAACATTAGTCAGCAGTCAACCGTCATCAGTCATTTTTTTTATTTGAATTAGCAAGGAAAATGATTATGTCAAATTCTACTGAAAAGCGAGAAGTGTTAGTCACCCTTGATGCTGAATTCGCGGAGAAAATAGATCAGCTTACTGATGATTGGACGGAGGCGATCGAACAAGCTCTCCGTCTCTGGTACGCTAAGCAAATAGAAGATAAGTTGCGGAAGTTTTATCAAAACCGCAGCCAAGAAGATATTGAGTTTGAGGAAGAATGGGCAACATTTGCTCAGGAACAAATGGAAGAAATTTTAATAGAGGAAGGTCTTTGATACAATGACAGAAGCTTATCCGCGACAAGGCGAAGTTTATCTTGTTAGAGCTTTGCGAACGATCGGAGATAGCAAAAAGCGTCCTGTTGCTGTCGTTTCCATAGATAGCCGGAATGAATTGAGCCGTACTGTACTGATTGTCCCTTTTACTAGCGATTTGAGAGGGGGCGAAACTCCGACTAGGGTTTTGATTACGGCACGGTGAAGGAGGGTTAGAATCTGACTCGCTGGCTGTCTGCGACCAAATTCTAGCTGTCCAAAAGACTTATCTGGAACAAGACCCTTACGGTCAAATTAGTGCCGATGTCCTAGCAAGAATTCAGAGGGCTATACAAATGTCGATCGGCATTTATGAACTTTGAATGCTTCGGAAATTCTAAATTTTGTTACAATTTGTAAAAATACTGTAAAGGATAGGTAAAATGCGGGTTGCGATCGCAGGTGCGGGACTGGCTGGAATGACCACAGCAGTCGATTTAGTGGAGGCCGGCCACGAAGTAGAAATTTTTGAATCCCGCCCCTTTGTCGGCGGCAAAGTCGGAAGTTGGGTAGATCCCGACGGCAATCACGTTGAAATGGGTTTGCACGTTTTCTTCGGCTGCTATTATAACTTATTTGCTCTGATGAAAAAAGTGGGAGCATTTGACGATTTGCTCCTCAAAGAACACGTCCACACTTTTATCAATCGAGGCGGCGAAACCGGTTCTTTAGATTTTCGCTTTCCGGTGGGTGCTCCTTTGCACGGATTGAAGGCATTTTTCACGACATCCCAGCTATCCGTACAAGACAAAATTCAAAATGCGATCGCCCTGGGAACTAGCCCGATCGTCCGGGGTTTGATAGACTTTGAAGGAGCGATGAAAACTATCCGCGATTTGGATAAAATTAGCTTCGCTGACTGGTTCCGCAGTCAAGGTGGCAACCAAAACTCGCTCAAAAGAATGTGGAATCCGATCGCCTACGCACTGGGTTTTATCGACACTGAAAATATTTCAGCCCGGTGTATGTTGACAATATTTCAATTCTTTGCATCAAAAACCGAAGCCTCTGTCATGCGGATGCTGGCTGGTTCTCCCAACGAATATTTGCACAAACCCATTGTGGAATATTTGGAAAGCAAAGGAACGAAAATTCACACGCGGCGCAGAGTCCGAGAAATTCAGTTTGAAGAAGGCGAAGAAACCCGCGTAACAGGCTTGCTAGTAGCTAACGGCGAAACAGAAGAAAATATTACCGCAGACGCTTATGTTTTTGCATTAGATGTGCCTGGAATTCAGAAAATATTGCCCCCAGCTTGGCGCAAATGGTCAGAATTTGATAACATTTATCAATTAGATGCGGTGCCGGTTGCTACAGTACAATTGCGGTTCGACGGTTGGGTAACGGAACTGGAAGACGAAGCTAAGCGCAAACAGTTGAGCCACGCTGTAGGAATCGATAATTTGCTATATTCAGCAGATGCAGATTTTTCCTGTTTTGCAGATTTGGCACTGACAAGTCCCAAAGATTATTATCAAGAAGGAAAAGGTTCGCTGTTGCAGTTGGTGCTGACACCGGGCGATCCGTTTATTAAACAAAGCAATGAGGCGATCGCCCAACACGTACTTAAGCAAGTTCAGGATTTATTCCCGTCAGCGCGGGAATTAAACATGACTTGGTACAGTGTAGTTAAGCTCGCTCAATCTTTGTATCGCGAAGCACCGGGAATGGATGTTTTCCGCCCTGCTCAAAAAACGCCGATCGCCAATTTCTTTCTAGCAGGAAGTTACACTCAGCAAGACTACATTGATAGCATGGAAGGAGCGACACTTTCAGGCCATCAAGCGGCTAAGGCAATTCTCGAAGCTTACAGTCATTAGTCATTAGTCCTCTCTCGTTTTCTCTCGTTCCCAGGCTCGCCCTGGGAATGCCGATCAGGAGGCTCTGCCTCCAGTATTCTAGAGGAAAAGCGAGGCGGAGCCTCTGGATCTGCGTTACCAGGCAGAGCCTGGTAACAAGAAACAAACAATTCTTCAATCTAAAATCTAAAATCTAAAATCTAAAATCCCATGACTGATTGGTTAGAACACAGCGTCCAAGTAGAAGTGGCAATTCCCATCGAATTAGCGTGGCAACTCTGGTCAGATTTAGAGCAAATGCCGCGCTGGATGAAGTGGATAGAATCTGTTCATGTTCTCGAAGAAGATCCAGAGTTGTCTCGCTGGAAACTCGCAACTGGCGGGTTAGAATTTAGCTGGCTTTCTCGGATTCTCAAATTAGTGCCGAATCAGATAATTCAGTGGGAATCGGTAGACGGTTTGCCAAATCGAGGTGCGGTAAGATTTTACGATCGCAAAGACAGCAGTATCGTCAAGCTGACAGTGGCTTACGGAATTCCCGGCTGGCTGGGAAAATTGATGGATAACCTATTTCTGGGCCGCGTGGTTGAATCGACAATTCAGGCTGATTTGGAAAGGTTTAAAGAGTATGCTCTGAAAGTAAAAGCCACATCTTAAATTCTGAGGACTAAAGTCCTGTGGTTTTTAATTGTAACGCGAGAGTCGATCGCCCCCCGGCCTCAGTATCATAGAGAGGTGCTGCTGATTCCTTCTCGGTTCAGTTATGAGTTACTGCCTAAACCCCGCTTGTCAAAACCCGCAAAATGCCGATCGTACCCAATTCTGCCTGAATTGCGGCTCCAAACTGTTGCTGAGAGAGCGTTACCGCGCCATCAAACCCCTGGGGCGCGGCGGTTTTGGTCGCACTTTTTTAGCAATAGACCAAGACAAACCCTCAAAACCCCGCTGTGCAATTAAACAGTTTTTCCCGCTATCTCAAGGTACCAGCAGCAGCGAAAAAGCAGCAGAATTATTCAACCGAGAAGCGGTGCGGCTGGACGAATTGGGGAAACACCCGCAAATTCCCGAACTGCTAGCGCACTTTCAGCAGGAACGTTATCAGTATTTGGTACAGGAATTTATAGAAGGTCAGAATTTACAGGAAGAGTTGGCGCGGACTGGACCTTTCAGCGAAAGTAAAATTCTCAGTCTGCTGAAGGATTTATTGCCAGTATTGCAGTTCGTGCACGATCGCAGTGTAATTCACCGAGATATTAAACCGCCCAATATTATCCGCCGCCGCATTTCTCAACCTCCCATCATTTATACTTACCCCACATTAACGGGCGAATTAGTTTTAGTTGATTTTGGCGCTGCAAAACTTGTGGAGGGTTTGAGACAAACCGGTACAGTCATCGGTTCTCCCGAATTCGTGGCGCCGGAACAAATTAGAGGTCAAGCGGTTTATGCCAGTGATTTGTACAGTTTGGGAGTAACTTGCATTTATTTGCTAACTCAAATATCTCCTTTTGATTTGTTTGATATTAATCAAGATGTTTGGGTTTGGCGAGACTTTTTGAAGGTTCCAATTGATCCGAAATTAAGTCGCATCCTCGACAAAATGATCGAATCGAGTCTCAGTCGGCGCTACAAATCTGTAGCTGAGGTATTGAAAGATTTGCAGCCTCAGTCGGCGGGGGCGGGCATGGGGACACCGCCCCTACCACCGCCTAAAATTCCCGTGCCGCAGAGAACGCCTGTGGTGCAGAATGCAGTGCCACCAACGGTTGCAGGCACAATCATACCTGTGCCGCCGATGCAGCGGGTTGTACCCGCACGCGCGCCTACTTGGAGGTGTGTTCATACTCTGGTAGGGCATTCTAATGCTGTTACGTCGGTAGCTTTCAGTCCAGATGGCGCGACTTTAGCTAGCGGCAGTGAGGACAAGACGATTGAGATGTGGAAGTTGGAGACTGGTAGGCGGTGGTACACTCTCACTGGTCATTCTGACTGGGTGACTTGTGTGGCTTTTAGTCCTGATGGCGCTACTTTGGCTAGTGGCGGCCGGGACAAAACAATTCAAATTTGGGATTTGAATAAGGGTAAGTGGTGGTACACTCTCACGGGTCATTCTGACAGGGTTTATGCTGTGGCGTTTAGTCGGGATGGTCAGGTTTTGGCTAGCGGCAGTCGGGACAAAACTGTGCAGTTGTGGAATTTGAATAAGGGAAGGCCGATGTCGGCTTTGACTGGTCACGCTGGCGGGGTGGAGGCTGTGGCTTTTAGTCCTGGCGGGGAGTTTTTAGCTAGTGGGAGTCGGGACAAGACTGTGCAGTTGTGGGATTGGCAAAAGGGTCGATCGATTTGTACTCTGGCGGAGCACGGGGATTGGGTGCGGGCGATCGTTTTTGCCCCGAACTCCCCCAGCCCCCCCTTGGTAAGGGGGGGAGTAGGAGAAGGATTGATTCTAGCGACGGGGAGTCGGGATGGTACGGCGAAGCTGTGGCGGGTGGATGCACAGGGGCGAGGGACGCTGTTGCGGAGTATGAGGGACAATTCTGGGGATGTTTTGTGTGTGGCGTTGAGTCCCGATGGTCGGGTTTTGGCGACGGGGAGTCGGGATGGCACGATTTATTTGTGGGATGCGGGTACGGGGGGTTTGCTGGAAATTCTGACGGGCCACGGGGGGGAGGTTTTGTCGGTGGCGTTTAGTCGTGATGGGGGGAGTTTGGCTAGCGGTGCGGGCGATCGAACTGTGAGGATTTGGCGGGGGATTGGGCATTAGGGGCGATGTCAAGAGTGTCCGTCTAAAAAATCTTATATTTATGCTTGACAGGCGATCGAATGTTCTGCTACATTAGGAATTCGTGAGGACGCATAGCTCAGTTGGTTAGAGCACTACGTTGACATCGTAGGGGTCACTGGTTCGAGTCCAGTTGTGTCCATGAATTTCAATCATTTATAAATCAAGAGTTTTAGGTTTGCCCTCCTACCGAGAGTTTTGTCTTTCGCTCGACAATTAACCTATTAGTTAGATCATGAATTTAAAAATCTGACGCACCCTACTGCATCAAAATCAAATGATATTAGAGCATGGGAGACTTTACCATGACTCAAGCGATATCGAAGTTCAGGAGTTTTGATGAATTTCTGGAAGGAAAACCAGAAAACGGACGTTATGAATTGCATAACGGATTTATGGTTTAAATGCCAAATCCAACTGGTAAGCATTCATCCAGCGCGGGTTTTCAAGCGATAGAATTGGGTTTAGAAATCCGGCGATTACAACTTCCTTCGTTTATTCCCAAGGAATCTAAAATTAAATTTAGCGATCACTCTGGCTACGATCCCGATGTGATTGTATTAGATAAACAAGCCGTTGAAGCCAATGAGTCTTGATGGGAAAGAGAATCAGTTATTACTCAGGAAAATTCGGTCAAATTAGTTATTGCAGTAGTCAGCACAAATTGGCGCGATGATTATGCACATAAAATGATTGATTATGAAGCATTAAGCATTCCTGAATATGGGATTGTAGATTATTTGGGCTTAGGGGGTAGCCGTTATATTGGTTATCCCAAACAGCCTACTTTATCGGTTTATCAGTTAGTAGATGGTGAGTATCAAATTAAGCTGTTTCGGGGAGATGAAAGAATTGAATCAGCGGTGTTTCCAGAGTTAAAATTGACCGCTAAGCAAATTTTTAACGGTGGATAAGTGCTGATACCAATTCACTATGAAGATACACTAAATGAGGCTGATGTCTTTTTGGTTGGAACTATATCCTTAGCGTTATATTAAATGCAGCTTCATAGTAAATTGGTATGAGGCGATCGCATAGCTCAGTTGGTTAGAGCACTACAATGCCATTGTAGGGGTCAGCGGTTCGAGTCCATTTCTGTCCATACCTAAAACCCGCCCACAAAGCGGGTTTTGTTGTTTCTACAACCAAACTGGTAGATTTGGCATTCTCAATTAGGAATGACAGAATATGTCTAGGCCAGAGATTTAGTATAGTTGCCACGTTTTGTCGAGGCTGTTGCTGAGTAGTTGCGTAGTTTGCAGGAGTTAGGTGTTAAAGAAACGCTAGCCCGATTCTCGTCGGCACCATCCCCATTCGTGAACAAAGCGCAAGCAAGCAGAACAAGAAAGTGAACCACTGTGAGAACGCGATCGCCTTGCACGCTAACAAGCAGAAGCCGCTAACCGGATTCAAGACGAATTTTTAGCAGTGCTGTCCTATGAGTGGCGATCGCCCCTGTGCTTAAATACTGAATGACTTAGGTTTTGGGCATATTATATCTTGATTCCCTAACAATAGCTGGCATAATAGGTAAATAGGCAGGACTAACCGCAATGAATGTAGAACGTACACACTCCTTGAACGAGCGAGAAGAGCTTACTGTAAATTTTCCTCAAGAGCTATGTACGGACTGCCAAGCACTCGAAGCGCGACGATTTGCGGTGATAGTCGATCACATGGCTGAGGCCTTTATTTCTATTAATTCAGATTGGCACTGCACCTATGTCAACCATAAAGCAGAGGAGCTTTTAAACAGTAAGCAGCAACACCTAATCGGCAAAAATATATGGACTATATTTTCGGTCGATCTTACCTCTGAGCTATATAAGTATTGTCATCGAGCGATCGTAACGCCAACGGCGATCGAGTTTGAAGAACATTACCCCTCAGTCAACAAGTGGTTGAGAATTCGCCTCATCAAGAGTGAAGATGGCTTACTTATTTACTTCCAAGACACAACTCAAACATCTCAACTAGATCGACAATTGAAAGCCGAAATCGCCAAGTGCCAGCAGGTAGAAGCCACTCTTCAGAAAGAACAGGACTTTTTGAAGGCAATTCTACACAACGTTCAAGCTGGCATTGTCGCTTGCGATGCCGATGGCATATTGACGGTATTTAACCAAGCAGCTAAAGATTTTCATGGATTACCTCAGCAGCCGGTTCCACCGCCTCAATGGGCCCAGTATTATAACTTGTATTTGCCCGATGGCAAAACACCCATGAATACAGAGGATATTCCCCTGTTCCAGGCATTGCAAGGACACAACGTTCGTGATGTGGAAATGATGATTGTTCCGCAGCAGGGAACTGCACGAATGCTGTTAGCAACTGGACAGGCAATTATTGCTGCCAACGGCGAAAAACAGGGTGCAGTTGTTGTGATGCACGACATTACACAACGCAAGCAGGCAGAAAATGCTCTGCGTGAGGGTGAAGCGCAATTATCCAGCATCTTCCAAACTATTCCTGATGGCATCACTATTCTAGATTCTACGGGAGAGATTATAGCCGCAAATAGGGCAGCAGAGAGGATTTTAAGATTAACTCGCAGCGACCTTGTGGATCGAGGCTATAACGATCCATCCTGGATCATTACAACCGTGGAGGGTCATCCTTTCCCAGAAGATGAACTGCCGTTTGCACGGGTGATGCAAACAGGTGAGCCTGTTTATGGTATTGAACAGGCCATTAGCCATGCCGATGGAACTCGCACGATTCTCTCGATCAATGCTTCCCCTTTGTTTGACGCAGAGGGACAACTTATCAATATTATTGCTGCTTTCAGCGACATTACGGAACGCAAGCAAACCGAAGACGAACGAGTACAGCTTGTTCAAGAACAGGCAGCCCGTGCTTTAGCAGAGAATTCTCAACAACAATCAGCATTTTTAGCCCAAGTGAGTGCTGTCCTTTCCTCTTCGCTAGAGTATGAACAAACTCTCCAAAGCGTTGCAAAGCTGGCAGTTCCTTATTTTGCAGATTGGTGTAGTGTCGATCTGCTGAATGACGATCGCACAATTGGTCGGGTTGCAGTTGCTCATTCAGATCCCGAAAAAGTGAAATTTGGCTGGGAGTTGGCTCAACGCTTTCCCAGACATCTCGATGATGCGTATGGCATTGCTAAAGTCATGCAAACAGGACAGATTGAAATTGGGATTGAGATTACAGATGAACAGTTAGTTGCCACAGTGCCGAATGCTGAATACCTGGAAATCTTACGTGGAGTTGGGTTAAAGTCCTGCATCATTGCACCGCTACAGGCACGCGGGCGGGTGTTGGGTAGCATTACCTTTGTGTTTACTGAATCCGATCGCCGCTATCGCCTGGAAGACATTCCTTTGGCTGAAGATTTGGCTCAGCGAGCAGCAATCGCCATTGATAATGCTCGTCTCTATAATGAAACACAACAAGCGAAATTAGCCGCCGACCTCGCTGCTAACCGGACGGCTCGACTGCTGGCGGTGATGACAGCTTTGTCTGAATCGCTAACCTCGGCTCAAGTGGCTCAGGTGATTATTGAACAGGGAATGTCCGCACTCGGAGCAAGTTCTGGTTTGGTTGCCGTATTAAACCAGGATGCGAGCGAACTGGAGATTATTCAAGCGATCGGGTATGAGCATATAGGAGAATTTCAGCGCAGTTTTTCAATTCATGCACCCTATCCTCTGGCAGAAGCTGTGCGAAGTGGGCAACCTGTTTGGGTAGAAACTATTGAAAACCGAATTGCCCGTTATCCTCATTTAGCTGAAGCTTATGCCAAGGCTGGTTCAGAAGCCTGGATTTCCGTGCCATTGTTGATTGAAGGACAAGCCGCTGGTGGGCTCTCGCTCGGTTTTTCGACCGTTCCCCAGCTCTCCGAGAGCGATCGGGCTTTCGTTTTGGCATTGGCACAGCAGTCGGCGCAGTCGATCGACCGAGCACGGCTCTACGAGTCAGAATCGCAAGCACGGACACAAGCAGAAGCAGCTAACCGAATTAAAGATGAGTTCTTAGCTGTCTTGTCGCACGAATTGCGAACTCCGTTGAATCCGATTCTGGGTTGGACTCGGCTGCTGCGAAGGGGAACCCTGGATTCTGGCAAGACGGCGGTAGCTCTCGAAACCATTGAACGCAATACCCAGTTGCAAGTTCAACTGATTGAGGATTTGCTGGATATTTCTCGGATTCTGCAAGGGAAGCTGAGTTTGAACTCTACTCCTATTAATTTGAAAACAACTCTTAAAGCCGCGATCGAAACAGTTAGTTTAGCCGCCGAAGCGAAAAACCTTCAAATTCAAACTCAGCTAGAACCCAATGTCGGCGATGTGTTAGGAGATGCTACCCGATTGCAACAGGTTGTCTGGAATTTGCTCACGAATGCCATTAAGTTCACCCCAACTGGAGGTAGAGTTGAAGTTGAGCTAAAAACGATTGATTCCTATGCTCAAATTCAAGTCAGGGATACAGGAAAAGGGATTAAGCCAGAATTTATTCCCTATGTCTTTGACACATTTCGACAAGCTGATAGCAGTATTACGAGAACCTTTGGTGGGTTAGGGCTGGGATTAGCGATCGTGCGTCACGTCGTTGAGCTACATGGTGGAATTGTCAAAGCCGAAAGTTGTGGAGAAGGACAGGGAGCAACATTTACTGTCACACTTCCTTTATTAGCCAGAAGCAATGATGCAAACAGCGATCGCAATGATCATCGAACACTCAATGCTCACACTTCACCCTTGGCTAGATTATGTATCCTGGCCGTCGATGACGAAGTAGACAATTTAGAGTTAGTTCAATGTATTTTGGAGCAAGCGGGAGCGACCGTGATCTCTGTATCTTCAGCAACGGATGCGCTACAAAAGCTCACTAAATTTAAGCCAGATGTTTTGATTGCTGATATTGGAATGCCACAAATCGATGGCTATAAGTTGATTGGTCAAATCCGACAACTATCGACACAGGAAGGAGGAGAGATTCCCGCGATCGCCCTGACAGCGTATGCAGGTGAGACAAATCAACAGCAAGCACTAGCAGCCGGATTTCAAAGGCATCTTCCCAAGCCTGTCGATCCTGAAACGTTAGTGGAGACAATTGAGCTATTGCTTCATCAAATCGAGTAATATTAATTTCGCTTGCACCATCCGTGATTGATATAATTAATCTGCATTAATCTGTGTTTATCTGCTCCTACATCCCCAAATCATATCAAATCCGATCGCCAGTCGATCTAAGGACACGGCACTGCGCCGTGTCCTTAGCCGTAACTTACCTGTGACAGCCTTGGGCGATCGCCTTCAACACCGCTAGCCGCACTTCTGGATGAGATTTCTCAAGCCCGTTCGCCCGAAAAACCCAGTGTCCGCCGCCCGCGTGCTCGATCGCAATTTTCTGTCCGTCAGGCAAAACTATTTGCCACCAATTCAACACACTGGCTTTAATAAGGTGGCACTGAATTTCGTTCAGTTGAGCCTCCATTAATTTCAGTTGACGCATGATTGGATTTTGGGCAGATGACTTCATGATTTTTCTCATTAAATGAATTCGACTGTTTCTCGGCTTGGATTTCAGTTTGCCGATTTTTGAACTTAACTTCACCTTCCGAAGTTTTTGCCTTAACTTCCCTTTCCGAAGTTTTCGCCTTCACTTCCCTTTTACCACCTTTAGGCTCAACTTTGACTCCAAAACCTTTAGACTTAACTTTTTTTGGGGCAGAAGTTGAAGTCTGTTCCGTGGCCGGCTTCTTAAACTCCGCGTCTAATTGGTCTAAAATCTCCTCTTGTTCGGGAGTATGTTCCGCTGGCTGCTCTAAATTGCTGGGATTGTATTCGCCAACCAACCTTGCCAAAAATTCCGAAATTGACAGTCCGGCTGCGGCTGCTTTTTTCGTTAAAAGGGCGTAGGTGTCGGTTTTTATGCGAATTTGTTTGAGCCGGAGGTTGGGATTGTTGTCAACGGTTTCGGCAATAGTTACTGCGGTAATCCTTTCTTTTGGTATGACATCGACAACTTCTTGCCACTTTTCCTGTAAACGACAGTCGCCATATTGGTCGGTAATTGCGTGTTTGAACAAAGGGACAACTTGAGCAACGCAGCTAGGCAAAATCTCAAATCCTGCTTTAATTAAGCGCAGGCAAATACTCGCAGCTTTGATAATTTGTGTGCAGTAAAAATATTGCCGACCTAATGCTTGTTCGCAGTAACTTTTAAAAGTTTTGAACTTGTCTTTGTACAATCGCAGCTTTCGGATCGCGTCCAGCATGATTCCTTGACGCACGTAGTCTAGGAATCCCCTTTTAATTTCGCCTGTCAGATAGTCTAAATCGTGAAAGGGAGATTGATTCTGGATTTCTTCTTCAAAGTCTAGCAGCGGGCCTGCAAAGTGAAAGTTGGAGGCGACATCGCCTAGGTAGAAGTTGTCAATTGATGTGGACATGATCTGGAATGGTTCGAGAAAGGGCACGATAGCACGGAAGTTGTGCGATCGCAAAGGAGAAGTTTTGGTCTATATCTTTGATACAATTTTGAGTTGGGCTGTCTTGTGAGGTCGATCGACCTTTTACATGGCATCACCTCAAGGCGGTTATTCAAAACTGCAGGTTTTGGCTGTTCGGCCTGACCGACCAGCTTTTGTTCTGTCACTTGTGTCTCATTATGAGATGTCGATTTAAATTTGTCAAGTATGACATCTCAATTTGAGATTTATGTTACAATGTCATCAAGAAAAGAACGAAGACAGGAGGGCAATTCACCATTGGAAGCCCTAAGAATCAACAAAACAGACTTATCACAAGATGAGTTTGCTTTTAGATGCGGGATTCCCCGGGCCACGTATCATAGATGGATATCTGGAGCCACAGAACCAAAATTTTCTCTCTTTCAGTTGAAAGCTATTTGCCGAGAACTAAAAATAGAAAAAATCGATGAACTTCCAGAGAGCTTTGGGCCGAATTAGCAATTAAATTAAACCAACAGTTAAAAAATTATTACTGCTGATACAATTTTGAGTTGGGCTGTCTTGTGAGGTCGATCGACCTTTTACATAGCACCACCTCCTCGGCGTTGAGAAAAAAGGGGCTTGAGGTATGCGCCCAACCCCCGAAAATACGCTTGGGTATGCAAGCACAATTGATAGACGCTACAAATAAGGCAGTTCTTCAAACCTGCATTTTGACCTTGGAGGCTCGCCCGGTTGCCTTTGTTTTGCCTATCTACTAGCAGTTTAGTGCCAGATTTCAATTTTGTCAAGCACTATTTTGCTAGCAATTAACTGCTATAATTGATGGAAGCTAAAGATCAAGAAACCATAACCTTGAAAAACCTTAGAGAAAGTGCAAATTTGACCCAACCTGAACTTAGTCGTCGAATGGGGGTAGGAATTCGCATTATTGGCGATTGGGAACGAGGAGAATCCATTCCGCGCTTCGATCGCGTCATTGCTCTGGCGCGCGAGCTAGGCGTACCTCTAAAAACACTTGCTAGATGTATGGGATTAGACGTAGCCAAAATTCCCGATGACCTACAAGCATTAAGTGTACTTCATCTTTCGGCGGAGGTCAAGAAGCTAGAAGCCGTGAAACAAGCTTCATGTATTGTGGCAGAAAATTCGCAAGAAAAGGAAAAGTCTCCATTAAGGCTTCTCAGAGAACAAGCTGGTCTAACCCGCCCTCAAGTCAAACAACATATCGGCGTTTCTGAGCGGATGCAAGCTGACTGGGAATCAGGAAAGTCCCTGCCAACTGTTGAAAACGTAGCTGCACTGGCTAACCTGTACCAGGTTTCTCTAAAAACTATGTTTGAGCTTTTAGGATTAGACGTAACCAAAATTCCCGATGACTTACCAAGTCGTGAGCCCTCGCCGAACGACAACTAACCCGCAGGGGTTCGGAAATGTCTAGGGAAACGGGTTTGAGTCATGCACCCAAGCTCGGAAAATACTAAGGCTATAACTAAAAAGTCAAAAAGCCCGATCGACCTTTCATCGATCAATCCGTGACTTTCCCTCTCAAAGCTTTAATCTGCCCTCGCTTGGTTTTGCTGTCGAGACGCTTGCGCTGGGAACTACGAGTTGCTTTGCTGGGTTTGCGCCTTTTCGGTATGACGATCGCACTTTTAATCAGTTCTTGCAGCCGTCTCAAAGCCTCCTCCCGGTTTTGTTCCTGGCTGCGGTGTTCCTGGGCCTTGATGACAATCACACCTTCGGAGGTGATGCGCTGGTCGTTGATTTGCAACAAACGCTCCTTGTAGCGATCGGGCAATGAGGAAGCTGGGATATCAAAGCGCAAGTGAATCGCACTCGCCACCTTATTTACATTTTGCCCCCCCGCGCCTTGAGAGCGAATCGCACTAATCTCGATTTCGCCATCAGGAATGAACACAGTATTAGAAATTTGTAGCATGATGAATAAGTGAAATTAAAGATACTAAGAAAGCAGTGCATCTTTTATATATAACTTACTTTGGTAGATCAATTATTTACAATTCTTAGCTGTCAGGATGAATTCGATGAGTCTTTTTCTATCCCATAACTCTATGTCGTTAGATTCAGCAAGGTTGTAAGCATTTTCCGTAAATCTGTTGTTGGTGATGACTCTGCCTTTATTCCCTTTGTAATGTCTGACGGCTCCTGCTACTTCTTGAACTGCTTTAATACCAACTGGATTTTTGCTTCTTTTCGCTTGAACCACAGTTTTTGAGCCATCTTTGTATAAAATTAAATCCGCCCCATAATCTTGACTATCTTGAGTTAAATTAACACTATAACCAAAGTTTATAAAATAAAGATATAGAAAATTTTCAAACTCTTTTCCCGTCATTTCATCTACTTCCAGAATACCACTGTCTAATAAACGTTTTCTTGACTCTTCTTCTTTCAATGTATCCAATACCGATGTTGCAATCACACCGAAAACTGCAGCGGCTTTTACTATAAAAGGTTTCATAAAATTACATAGATTACTACAAACGACGCCATCGCTCTTTAACGACGAATATATTAAAAACTATCTCGAAAAAAAACGTCAAAACAATTTGCAACCCCAGAATAATTAGTAAGGTGCGCCGAAACGCACCCTACAAAAATTAATTAGTCCGTACTACCAGTTTGCAGCGACTCTTTAGCAGTCTGCGTCCACTCAGAGTGGAAGAATTCACCGCGCGGTTTGTCGGTGCGTTCGTAGGTGTGAGCCCCGAAATAATCCCGCTGAGCTTGCGTGAGGTTTTGCGGCAATCTTTCGCGCCGATAGCTGTCGAAATAGTCCAGCGAGGCGCTAAAGGCTGGCACTGCAATCCCCAGTTGGCAAGCAGTAGCTAACACGTCTCGCCAAGCTGATTGGCGATCGAGAATGCTCTGTTTGAACTCCGGCGCTAACAGCAAATTCGGCAGCGTGGGGTCGTCCTTGAAAGCTGTTTTAATCTTGTCTAAAAAGCCAGCCCGAATAATACAGCCACCTTTCCAAATTCGGGAAATTTCGCTCAAACTCAAGTCATAGTTGTACGACTTCGAGGCCGCGCTCAAAAGTGCCATACCTTGCGCGTAGGAGCAAATCTTCGAGCAGTAAAGCGCATCCCGAACTTTGTTCACAAACTCTTTAGTATCGCCTTCGTACTTGCCGCTAGGCCCCGTCAGTTCTTGGGAAGCTTTGACGCGCTCTGCTTTATAAGAAGACATGATTCTCGCATTCACAGCAGCGATAATTGTGGGAATGCTCACGCCCAATTCCAAAGCACTCATTACAGTCCAGCGGCCGGTACCTTTTTGCCCGGCTGCGTCCATAATTACCTCAACTAAGGGTTGCTTAGTTTCCGGGTCAATGTACTTGAAAATGTTAGCCGTAATTTCAATCAAAAACGAGTTGAGTTCGTCTGTTGTATTCCATTCGGCAAAAACTTCCTGCAATTGCTGGCCGTTCAATCCACCAACGTTTTTGAGCAAATCGTAGGCTTCAGCAATGAGCTGCATATCCCCGTACTCAATACCGTTGTGAACCATCTTCACGTAGTGGCCAGCGCCACCGGGGCCGATGAATGTGACGCAGGGGCCGTCATCTACTTGAGCGGCAATTTTGGTGAGAATTGGCTCTAGTAGACCGTAAGCAGTGCGGGTGCCACCGGGCATCAAGCTAGCACCATTCAGCGCGCCTTCTTCGCCGCCGCTGATGCCCATGCCGACAAATCCCAGTCCCATCGATTCTAAATCTTTGGTGCGCCGTTCGGTGTCGTCGTAGAGCGAGTTGCCCCCGTCAATAATCATGTCGCCCGGTGACAGCATGGGTTTGAGCTGGTCGATGACCGCATCTACGGGTTTCCCAGCTTGCACCATGACTAAGATTCGGCGTGGGGTTTCTAGGGCATCGACGAATTCTGTCAGAGTCTTGGCGGCTACAATGTTCTTGCCGGGGGCGCGTAGGGCCATGAAGTCGTCGGTTTTGGCTGCGGTGCGGTTGTATACAGCCACGGAGAAGCCTCTGCTTTCGACGTTGAGCGCTAGGTTTTCGCCCATCACTGCTAGACCGATTAAACCAAAATTTTGCTTTGTCATGCTAATAACCCGCTGGTTGTTCCCGCTTGATGATAGGTTTGCGAGAGAGGAAAGCGAGGCGGGGTGTACCGCTTTCCGGTGGACTAAAAGTATTGGACAATAGACCTAGGAGGTTTAGGTTTATTTTTATATTCTCAGAATTGCTGTTTGGTAAATCAGTAGGGTTTTTTTAAGATTTAAGGGATATTAATGACGCGGGCAGGTGATGATAAGGCAGGTATTATGTCGATCGCGGTAACGGTAGATACAAACAAGCGGACATTTTGAGGAAAATTGAGGAGACTGTTTTAACTATGGAAGATTTGCAGTATCTCGCGGCCTGGGTGAAGGAGCAACACGCTCGCGAGTATATTTTGACTTGGCTGCTGAGTCAACAGGGGCTGTGGTGGTCGGATGGGGATATTTATCAGGCCGTTTTGCAAAAGTCGGGAAAGCTTTTGAAAGCTTATGTTCAAAAAAGGCAAGCGGGAGAGTTATTTGAGGGAATTTCTGAGAAGTTGGTGGGAGATGATAATTGGGATGATTTGGTGCTGAGTTTAGGGCGAATTGTTGCTGTTTATCAAGAGGAATTGCTGAAGCTGCAAGAGCGCGATCGCCGGGGGGATGGGGTAAAAAAAAATTTGATTAGCCAACCGGTGACGGGAGATTCTTTGTCGCTTGAAGTGCAGCAAGCTTTGCCCGATCCTTACGGGGATACGTTGACGGGGAGATAATTGCTCATCATTTTTGTGGATGGAGGCTCATCTCAGAAACCGGGTTTCTTCCCTTATTTCTCGCACTCAACCCAAATTGTCGCAGAAACCCGGTTTCTCGCCACTTGGGCGACAGTTCTGGATCTAGATTCAAGGATTGAGAATAGGTGTAATATCTAGAAGAAATCCGGGAAGTACATCTTCACCCGAAAGTGTAGGCGGTTGGTCAAAAGAGAAATGAATAACTTCTGCTACCTCTTCAGACAAGCGATAGATTTCTACTAAAGGCGTTTGGGGGTCAATTAGCCAACCTAAGCGACAGCCGTTAGTTCGATAATACCGCATTTTAGCCCGCAAGGTTTCTAGGGAATCAGTTTGGGAACGCAATTCAATTACAAAGTCCGGGCACAGGGGAGGAAACCTGCGCTTATCTTCTGCAGATAATGCTTCCCAGCGTTCTCGGAGTACCCAAGAAACATCGGGAGAACGCTTCGCACCGTTAGGTAATTGAAAGACGGTGGAAGAGTCAAAGACTTTTCCTAATTGAGTCCGTTCATTCCACAAGCCGACTCGTAGGTTGAGATCGGAATTTCTGATGCCGCTTTCGCCGCCTGTTGGAGGCATAATAATTAGTTCTCCTTCGGGGGTTTGTTCTAATCGCCACTCTTCATTAGCGATGGACAATTGATAAAATTGTTCGTCGGTTAAAGCGACGGCTGCAGGTAGGTTGAGAGTTATAGTTTCCATCGTTGATATTATCGCCAACTAGGTTGGTTTTATTATAACTCGCACTTTCTGACAATTTTCTCAAAAAGATCGCACACTCAGAAACCGGGTTTCTTCCGATATTTCTCGTGCGAGGCGGAAAATTGTGGCAGAAACCCGGTTTCTCGCCACGCAGCTAATCCCAGGAACCGGGTTTCTTGCGATATTTCTCGTACTCAACTGAACATTGTCGCAGAAACTTGGTTTCTCACCACCTAACGAGAGAAATTAGAGCGCAAATCCGCGATAATTGATCACAATCACCCGCGCCAAATTCCCCACCCTAACCCACAAGTCCGCCGGGGGTTGAAAACCCCCGTCTCATAGCAAAAGTCCTCTCAAAGAGGACTGAAAGACACATTTTTGAACAAGCATTGCAATATCTCCCCAGTCGGTTGAAACCGACTTTCGCTATGAGACAGGGGTTTTAACCCCTGGCAGACTGTTTGTTTAACTCTAAATATAGCTGCTAGCTTGACGGGTGAACATTGAGCAGTAAATTCCGTTTGATGCTATCAATTCGTCGTGAGTTCCTATTTCTGCTATTTTACCGTTTTCCATGACGGCGATACGATCAGCAATTTTTGCTAATCCCAATCTGTGACTGATGACTATTGTTGTTTTCCCGGCGGCTATTTGGCGGAAGATGCTGTAAATTTCGTGTTCTGTCTTGGGGTCGAGGGCGGCGGTTGGTTCGTCAAAAATTAGCACTTCGGCTGTAGAAAGCCGCATTAAGGCGCGGGCGATCGCAATTCTTTGCCACTGTCCCCCCGATAAGTCTATGCCGTCTTCTAATTGTTTCCCCAACGGTGTCTCTAAACCTGCGGAAAGACTATTGACTTTTTCGCGAATTCCTGCTTCGGAAATAGCTTCGTTAATTGCGCTGTCATCTGAGAGTGAAAGCAAGTCGCCGAAACCGACGTTTTCGCGGACTGTGGAGGGGAAACGGGCGTAATCTTGCATGACGACTGCGATGCGCGATCGCACGTATGCTAGAGAGTACGATCGCAAATCTTTGCCGTTCCAGTCGATCGTACCACTTGTCGGGTCGTACAGGCGGCCGAGGAGTTTGCCAAGGGTTGTTTTACCCGCGCCATTTTCACCAACAAGCACTAGCATTTCACCCGGATTAATCGTTAAGTTGATATCTTCAACGGTGCTTTTATTGCTACCGGGATAGCAGAAAGATAGATGCTTAATCTCGATGCCAATTTTATCTTTTGTGGGGCGGGCATCTTGCTCGCCATCTGGTAAACTAGGCAGGCGAGATGCTACATCTCCAAGCGGAGACTGCAATTCTGGTTTGAGTTCCAAAAGTTGAAAAATCGGACTAACGCTGAGTGAGATATCGTACAAATTAGTAGAAGTGCTAATCAGCATCTGCAAACTTTGCTTTACTTGGACAATCAAACCAGAATAGAGCGCTAAATCGCCCAAAGTATAGCGACCACCCAAAGCTCCCATTACTACATAAATAAATGGCAAAGCCACTCCGATTCTACTAAACATCGACCAGAAAAGTACAACAAAAGCTCCTTTTTTTCGGATTTGCTGCATCTCGCTAAAAAATTGCAAAAACTGCTCCTGCCAGCGTTTGAGCCAAAGTTCCTGCAAGCCAAACAAACGCAATTCTTTAGCATATTCTTCGGCAGTCAATACTCTAGCGGATAAGTTCATTTCGCGGCTGATTTTAGCTTGCTTTCTTTGAACTCTCCAGATGATTCTGCTATATTTTCTTTGGGTATAAATTGAGGGAGATGAGGAGATTAACATCAGCAATGGCACCCACCAAGCTATTGCAGCAGCAAGGCCTATCGATGGAATAAATATAAAAATTCCCGTGATGGTCATGCTGATGGTAAATGCTAGTTGCTGTATTTTGGATACTCCGCTTTTTGCTAGTTCTACTATATTTAATAGTTCCGGGTTTTCAAAGAGGGCAATATCGTCGAAATTCGCGACTTTTTCGAGGACTTTTCCTTCGACAAAGCCTTGAACGCGATCGCGCAAAGATGTCGCGACAAAAGAGTTCATTGTGTCTAGGGCATCGCCGACTAACTTGAGACTTAAGACTCCGCCAATACTCCACAGCAAGATTGGCCGGGAAAGCATCAAAGCAAAGGGCTGTGCTGTTTGGGTTTGCGACAGCAACCGAGATACTTCATCAATGATTAATTTATCTAAAAATAGGACGGCAGAGGGGGCAGCACCGCTGATAATGTTGAGTATTATTAAATTGCGGAGTTCTATTGGTGCGGCTTTGATTATCAGGCCCAGGCTGCGCCACAAAGCTTGGAATGTGGTAATTTGGATCGGTTGCATTATTTGTGGGTAGGTGTCGGGTCTAGTCATCCCCGGACGGTATATTGTAACAAAGAAAATCCTACGTTGTCAGTAGTAACTTTTCTCTTCACTTCTGTCAGGAATACCAAGGCGCTGATATAGTTCTTTTTGCTTAGGATAGAGGAAACAATCTTTAAAAGTTTTGCGAGTTTGTGAAGCCAACTCCTTTAACACACTATTAAAAGTTTTGTGTTTTAAATCTTGAAGCACTTGAGATAAGTGAATGCCCGCTGCTAGATGAGGCTGCAAACGTTCTAGCTCACCAATTGAGAGTATTTGCCAATCTAGATTGACGATTTGTTGCTTTTTCAATAACTCATTTATGTGAGCGCGAAAATCATCACTATTAATTAAATACATCTCTTCATGAGTAACTAACACTGGCATAAATCTGCTGCATTCATGAAATTCATCTAGATTACTTGCTCGGGCTTGGCAGGCTTTGATAAAGGTATCAATTTGTATTAAACCTTTTATGACTTGTTTCAAACTATCATTGATCGCCTCTTCAGATGAGATAGTTTGAGCAGCTAATGTAAATTTGGTTGCTTTACACTCCAAAACTATCGCTACGCTACCATCAATAATTGCATAATCAGGAGATTTTGATTGATTACCAAGGTCTAAGTCGCGTATGTCAATATTTTTTTGTGAAGTAATAGAGTTATTTAATATAAGTTTTAAATACTCTTCTAAAACATATCCAAAATAATCAGAAAACTTGTTTTTCAATTTATTAAATAGTTGATAATATATACCGATAGACATTTTATCATCAATTAAACCAGGCAGTGGAGCGCACATAAAGTCTTGTCCCACATTTCCAAAACCGCAAGGAAATACTAGGGGATATGTCCGCAGAGGATTAAAATCATACATTCTAAATCTACGATCGGTGTTTTTACGCTTGTCATACAAGGTTTTAATTTTAACTTGATCGCCTGCTAACTGGTAAACTGCCTGAGAGATAGCTTTATCATCAAGAAGACTAATACCTTGTGAGCGCAGTTTTTCAAACCAGTTTAAGGAGAACGAAAAATTATTTCTTGCAACTGCAGATGCTGCGAATCCAATATTGATAAATTCAGGTATAGAAATTCCATTAATAATTAAAAATTCTTTGTGTATATCGAATTTTGGAATACCTGCCTTACCTACTAAACTATTGGGAATCTCATGGTAAAGTAAGATAGGTCTTGAAAATTGACTGAATTCACTAACCTCAAATGGAAATTGGCTACAGGCTAATCTCAACATCACAAAAGCGGGATTAGAACCCATAAAATTATTCTCTAACTCTTGGTCAAAGGTTATAGGATCGGCTAGTAAGTAATCAGAAACAAGTCTTCTAATTGTATTAAGGTTTAGTAAGTTATAGTTTTGGCTTACTATGCTAGGCTCGGAAAATCTAATAGCAAATAGGGCAACTCCCGCAGCTATAAAGGGACGCAAGCTATCTTTTATTTCATAGAGAGAGTACAAAACATCACCTAGCCTGTATTTGCTAATTTCCTGACGAATCTTGAGTTCAAGTTTATCTAAATCATCCAAGGTGTTAATTTCCATTTTTTTAGTTTTGCTGTACTTGCTGATGAATTCGATCGCACCAAACCGGAATCACAGGCTGACCAGATTTTCAGGATACGATCGCCCTTTCCATCTCAAACTCTGCCAGATCGAGCGATCGCCCTGAATCCATCCCACCACAGCATAAACCGCTTTATGCCAAAGTTATCCAAATGTCAAACGCCGCACCGTACCGTCATCTGTAAATCGCTGTTCGCCAACGCCAACAACTTCCACAATAACTTCGCGTTCTGATATCAAAAATTGACCCTCGCGCGCGGCAATTTCAACGATGATTTTTTCCCCTTCCAAATACACTTTGTAATTACTCGTTGCCCACGCACCTTTTTCATGTTCAAAACTGTGTCCGTCGTCCTCATAAAGCGTCCATTCACCGCTTCCGGGCCAAATTCGCATTTTCAATGAATCAAGCGGTTCTTCGCTGACAAATTGCCTCACAGGTGCGATCGCAATTATGCCCCCACTCCGCACGTAGAGCGGCATTCTCTCCAAAGGTGCATAAGCTAAAATGTGCGTCGGGCCCTGATAGCATTCGCCCGTCCACCAATCGTACCAAGTACCCGTCGGCAAATACACAGCCCGATGCTCAACTCCCGGCCGGTAAACAGGTGCAGCCATCAGCGACGGGCCGAGTAATACTTGATCGTAAAGGTGATAAGTTGCCCGATCGCGCGGAAAGTGATACAGTAGCGGTCGCAAAATCGGTGTTCCCGTCCTCGCAGCTTCCCAAAACAACGTATAAATATAAGGCAACAACTGATAGCGCAAGTTGATGTATTCGCGGCAAATCTTCTCAGTGCGATCGCCAAAAACCCACGGTTCGTGCTGCGCCGTACTCATCGCCGAATGACCGCGCATCAAGGGATACAGCATCCCCACCTGCATCCACCGCGCGAACAGTTCAGCCGTTGCATTCCCCGCAAAGCCGCCGATGTCGCAACCGACAAACGCCACGCCGGAAAGCCCCATATTGCAAAGCATTGGTAGCGACATTTCTAAGTGTTCCCACTGCGATTGATTGTCGCCCATCCACACCGACGAGTAACGCTGAACGCCCGCAAAACCCGATCGCGTCAGCACAAAAGATCGATCGCCCGATCGCAATTTTTGCAACCCCTCAGCACAAGCTTTCGCCATCATTAAACCGTACAAATTGTGCGTTTGGGCGTGGGTAGCGCGATCGGATTCCGGGCCTTGCGGTGCATCCAGGGGAAAGCTGATGTGTTCGCCGCCGTCACCAAAAGGCCGTTCGGCGATCGCAGGTTCGTTCATATCGTTCCAAATCCCCGCAATCCCAACATCTGTCAGAGTTTTGTGCAATTCGCCCCACCACTGGCGCACCTCCGGCCGCAGGAAGTCGGGAAACACCGCTTTGTCCGGCCAAACGTAACCGTGGAATAGCTTTCCCTCTGCGGTGCGGACGAAATAGTCATTCTCCACACCGCGATCGAATATTTCATAATCTGCTTCCGGTTCGTACTTGACACCGGGATCGACAATCGTGACAACCTTAAAACCCGCTGCTTTCAAGTCTGCGATCAGTTTCGCGGGATCGGGGAAACGCTTTGGGCTCCAGGTAAAAACGCGGTAGCCGCGCATATAGTCGATGTCGAGGTGGATGACATCGCAGGGAATCGCCCGATCGCGAAATTCCTTGGCCAACTCGCGCACAATGTCCTCTGATTCGTAGCTCCAGCGGCATTGGTGGTATCCCAGCGCCCATTTTGGCGGAAGCGGCATCCGGCCGGTTAACTGCGTGTAGGTGGCGATAATTTGGGCGGGTTCCGGGCCGTAAATGATGTAGTAGTCGAGTTCCGGGCCTCTGGTTTCCATCCGCAAAACCCCCGGTTGTTCGGCGCCGATATCGAATTGACTCCAAAATGTAGTGTTGAAAAAAATGCCGTAAGCGCGATCGGGATTCAGGGCGATGTAAAATGCGATCGCCTGGTACATTTCATCGGTGAGGGAATTGTAGTCGAGGGAGTCGGTTGTCCAGTTTGTCTTGACTTCGGAGAGTTTGTCGAGAAAGCCGGTGCGTTCGCCGAAACCGTAGAAGTGCTCGTCTGCTTCGATGCGCTTCCAGCCTGCGGTTGCGCCGGTGCGCCATCCCATACTGGGATCGCAGTCGCTAGCAAAGGGTTTTCCCGATTTGTCAAAGCATTCGATGGAAGTGCGATCGCGCTTTACGGAAATCAATATTTGTGCGGTTTCAATTTCTATTTTTTCGTCTGTTTCTCGCACTTCAAATGGTGTAATTTCCCACTCTTCGTCAGGGACTGTTATTGAGTGCGATCGGCTTTTGAATTCACCCGTCGGGGACATTCGCACTCGGATTAAATTCGGGGCGAGGATGCTGATGTTTAGGGAAGTTTCGCCGCAATTAAAGTGAAAGGTGCGTGAAGCGCAGTTATCCCGTAGGGAATCGGTTTTATTTATGGATTCTACCGAACCGATTGTTGACCAAGGCTGTTCGGTTTTTTGAAGTTTTCCGAAGTATTGCGGCATATACGATTTGGTAATTGGTAATTTGCAATTGGTAAACCGATCGTGCAATCCGCACTTAACTACCGTCATCTAGCTAAAGGATGAATATAACTTCTCAGCATTTCCAGAAAATTAACAAATGCGATAAAATATACTTCAGCAATACCGTGGCTAGCCGAATAAGCTACTATAAAAAATGAAACAGGTATCCATAAACCAAGTCAAAAATAACTGACACATTGCACCTTATCAATCCGGCTTTATGAACAGGCAAGATCCCTGTTCTACAAGAAAGTTTAGTCTTTGTGGAACAGGCATCTTGCCTGTTCTTGATAACGGTGCAAGATGTCAGAAATAACTTAAATCCGCGACTATATCTATCGCGCGATTGCTTCCCAAAACTCCTACGGGATACTGATTAAATAACTCTAGCAATGCTCGCATTAATTGTGAACTCTTCTCTTCCTTCGCCTCGAAAGCGGTTCATTATATCCGGCAAAAAACAAAGTGGAGCTTTCGCTGCACAATTACGAAATCTCCACTTTTATCACTATTCTAGTGGCTGCAAAAACCCTCTTGACTTCACTCTATCTTACTTGTACAAAATAGCATCTTTCAAAGTCGCGACCTTAGCTAGCGCTGCTTCGAGATCCTCTTGGGATGCGCCGTGGGCAACTATTGCATCGGTCAAATGCTTCACAATTGCATCAAAGTGTTCAGGCTGTAAATTCAAACCTGCGTGTGCTTTTTCCATTGAACGGCCTGAGTATTGCTCGGTGCCGCCGAGGGCATAAGAGATAAAAGCAGTTTGATGGTGGCGCTGCTTTTCCATATCTGTATGATCGAAGAAGTGGCTCACTATCTCGTCAGCCAAAACATCGCGGTAAAAATCATCTACCATGTCTTTAATGGCTGGTTCTCCACCCATTTTTTCGTACAATGTTGTTGGCATATCGTTTCAGCGACTTGTTTTTTTTTCACTTACTCTTTAATTATAGCTGGCAGCTTGGCTTTTTTCACCCGGTGAAATATTAATTTAATCTAAAATAATTACTTAGTAACTGTTGCGACTGCTGGTATTTTTTAGACCACCCTCTATGTGTAAACTTTTTTATTAACGTTCGATCGCCAGTTAGATATTGTCGATCGCCCTCCCAGCATTTTGACCTAATGCACGGATTGCTTGTTTTAGCAAGATGTTTCCTATACAACACCAACAGCCATCGGTTTTAAAGCTAGCAAACTCAATAAATCGGTGAGAAAACAGCGGCCGGATGCGATCGCCAAAATTAGGCTCGCCCCTGCAATTGGACAAGTTAAAATAAATGGGCGATCGGCTGCCCAGCGGCATCATGTATAATGGAATTGCAAATATAATCGAATCACCACAACGCTCGCCTGTATACTGATATTCTGCCGTTTCTCGTCGGTTTTGACACTTCCGGGCGATCGCCCGCAGCTAAGAAAAACCTTTAACTTAAGTACGCGGACACAAATAAACATTATTATGTCATTGCGCGGAACCAAGCAATCCCAAGTAGGAGCGATTGCTGCATTTCTATCTGCTGTTTCCTTAAACTTTGATGATTTTTGAGTGCCTTGAAATACTATAGCCAACATCCTAACGCTTTCTCGATCGACTACCTCAACGACTTGCGAGGAGGAATTCTAGCCTCCCCTTATCTAGCAATCAACAACCTCAATCGCGATTTCATTGGCACAAAAGGGTTTTCCGTGGTGTTTCAACGTTCGGAAATCGCCGAAGTAGAACGGCGCTTCCCTTTGTTCAAACCCTATCTAGACCAAGCATTACTGCCTGAATGCAATGCTTTTTACCTCAACCCTTTGTTGCTGGGTGAAGGTTCCCGCGTCGATCCGCATATCGATCGATCTTTGCGATCGTACTGCAAAACTGTTGAACCTCCCGCAGCCGTCAGCGTTTTATACGTACAAGTGCCGCCGAACTTGCAAGGGGGAGAGTTGATACTGCGGCGCAACAAACAGCAAGTCGGGCAGATTAAGCCACAAGCCAACTCGCTGATCTATTTTCAAGGAGATTTGACTCACTCTGTCAACGCTGTTAAAAGTAGCGGAACTCGTTTGAGTTTGGTTTGCGAACAGTACAGTTTGAGCGAAACAGAACTGCAAGATATTCCAGGATTCACAGTGGAATCTAGGGCCGTAAAAGCAAAAAGCAAGTAAGGTTTATTCGCTCCTGGGCGGGTGATAAATTCAGAACACGCTTAACCAGCCGCTTGCATCAAGGGGTTCAATCACCGCCAACTTATGTGCTAGGAGATTATCCATAATCCGATGATCCACAAGAAGAAACGCAAAAAGTTACTTTTATTGGCAGCATTCTTAGTCTCGCCATTTATTTCTTGGTTCCTGAGTGCGATCGCCCTATTTCTCAGCCTGTGGGTCATCATACCAGCACCCACGATGTTCCTGTACCCTTTGGCGGTGGGAGCACCAGAAATCAGTCCTTGGTTGGTTGGTATCAATACGATCGCCCTTCTGCTGAACCTGCTCAGACGGCATCAAGGCAAAGTCTACATTATTTTACTCATTTGTAACCTGTTCGCCCTCATCCTGGGCCTGCTACCCCTGATTCAGTTCCCCGCAGCCAATGCAGCCATAGCTACCCAAATGCAAGCAGTTTTAGGGGAAAACTATTTAGCAGCCGTTCCTCAAGCCGATCGCGCGCAGCTACGCCCTCAACCGTTTATCCTAGCAGATGCGTTCCGAGGAATTCCCATCAGAGACGTTAGGATCGATCGGGCTATTGTATTTGCCAACCCTGACGGAGTTTCACTGCAACTAAACCTTTACCGGCCGATGCAAATTGGCAAATATCCGGCGATTATCACGCTCTACGGGGGAGCTTGGCAGAGAGGCAATGCCGATGCCAATGAGGAATTCAGCCGCTATATGGCCGCTCAAGGCTATTGTGTGGTTGCAATTGATTACCGCCACGCTCCCAAGTATCGATTTCCTGCTCAGCTTGACGACGTACAAGCCGCTCTTTCCTATATCAAAACTCATGCTGGTGATTGGTCCATCGATCGAGATCGAATTGCTCTGATGGGAAGATCAGCAGGTGCCCATTTAGCAATGCTAACTGCTTATGATTCTAGTGTGCTTCCAGTTCGAGCAGTGGTGAACTATTACGGGCCAAATGACCTGATTCGGGGATACAATGACCCACCTTTTCCTGATGCCATAAATGTTCGAGCCGTCTTGCGTGCCTTTCTGGGAGGAACCCCAGACGAACTCAACGAGCTTTACCGTCGGGCTTCTCCCATCAATTATATTAAACCGAATCTTCCCCCTTCTCTCCTGGTTTATGCAGGTCGCGACCATATCGTTCAGCCCAAGTTTGGTCGATCGCTCTACCAACGATTGCGAGCCACGGGCGATTCCCTACGGGATAGCTTCGCTTCACGGGCTATTTTGCTCGAAATTCCTTGGGCTGAACACGCCTTTGATGCAGTTTTTAATGGGCCGAGCAATCAATTAGCTTTGTACTACACAGAACGCTTTTTGGCTCATGCTCTGAAGTCTTCGGATTACCAAGGAGTTAAATAAAACTTGAAAATTTACTCATTTCTGCTCCACAAACGGCGTCTCAAACTGTCTGAAGTCTTGCTCTAAATCTCTTCATTTTAAATTCATAGAAATTCCCCTTCCTGCGCCGAGAAAGTTGTGTGGCGCTGCTGAATCAAAGCTTACCCCGCCAGAGGTGTGGTCATCACGGGGGGATTGCCCCTACAAATTTCATACCCGAATTCAGCAAGGTCAAAGCGAGATCCTTTTCTTGCCACACTATATAGCAATCCTCGCATCATTTGTGAATCTCTTACTCCCTCCCCTTGATAAGGGGAGGGTTGGGGTGGGGTAAAAAGTTTACGACTCGTGCAAGGATTGCTATAGTATCCCTAGGTAAGTCCTGTAAATGTACGATCGCCCTTAGTTTGAGCGCCCCGCGTCCTGTTACACTGAAACCCTGCGGTTGTGTGCGCTTGGTGCGATCGACCTTTCTGAAAAAAACATAAAATTCTGTAGCCTACAATACATTTATTTGGTTAATGATTGTTTAAACTCTCCAAGTGTAGATTGTGTACTCTCCATAATTCTCCAAAACTCCTAAACGAGTGCGTTGTTTGCTGGACTGCGATTTATCGATCGTCGAACCGTTAAAAACCATAAGTAGTTTTGACCTGAATTCATCGGAATTGATTCGCACAAAATTTTTGAGCTGACCAGGGTGAAGATTAATTACTAAATTTGTGCAGTGCAGACATCTATAATGTTGACTCAAGTTTGTACAGGCTCTTGCCATCTATCTTCTTGCTAATAACCGAAATCCAACCGCATCTCACACTGGATTGTCACACCCGATGGACGGCGAAGTGATTGAGCCTCGCTCCTCCAATCTTTTCGAGCCTGCCAAAAAAGGCATTCTCCCAAAAGTTAGCTTTGACTAAAAACGTTGGGTAAATCTCAGATGTTGCACCATGATCAAGAACAGGCTTTCATGCCTATTCCACAAAGAGTGATTTTTCTTGTGGGGAGTAGGGGTTGGGCAGGAGAACCCGCCCATCCCAGACTTATTGAGAATAGTGCAAAATGTGAGGTAAATTCAACATATTCGTCAATCGTTAGACTTTTGCTAACATCTATTTTTTCTCAACTACTCGTCCCGCAATACCAATAATAATAACCATGAGTGGAAACGAATCGCGCGTTCAAGCAATTTCTCAAATCGTCAACCGCAAACTGATGCCTGGTCGGCCTCCCAAGCGGCTCGAAGATATGTGGGCAACAGACGTTTTTACTCTGAGCAAGATGCAAGAAAGTCTGCCCAAAAGCATTTTCAAATCAGTAAAAAACACCGTTCAAACCGGCCAAAAACTCGATCCTTCCGTAGCTGATGTAGTTGCAGTAGCAATGAAAGATTGGGCTATTTCCAAAGGAGCCCTCTACTACGCCCACGTATTCTACCCGCTAACCAACGGTACCGCCGAAAAGCACGACGGTTTCATCTCAGTGCAAGGCGACGGCTCCGTCATCTCAGAATTTGCAGGGAAAGTTCTCGTACAAGGCGAACCCGATGGCTCCTCCTTCCCCAACGGCGGCATCCGTTCCACCGCCGCCGCTCGCGGATATACAGCCTGGGATGTCACCAGCCCTGCTTATGTCATGGAAACAGACAACGGCATGACATTGTGCATTCCCACTGTTTTCATCTCCTGGACAGGTGAAGCCTTAGACAAGAAAACGCCGCTGTTGCGTTCCATTGCCGCCATGAACAAAGCAGCAACCCGAGTGTTAAAGCTATTAGGCAATACCGAAGTTGCTCCGGTAAATTCCAGTTGCGGTTCCGAACAAGAATACTTCCTGGTAGATGCCAATTTCACCAACAACCGCCCCGATTTACTGCTAGCAGGTCGCACCCTGTTTGGCAAACCTCCTGCGAAAGGTCAGCAATTTGACGACCACTATTTTGGAGCGATTCCAGAGCGCGTTCAAGTCTTCATGCAGGAAGTAGAAGAAAGAATGTACCGGCTGGGAATTCCTGCCAAAACTCGCCACAACGAAGTAGCTCCCGGTCAGTTTGAAATTGCACCAGTTTTTGAAGCAGCTAACGTCGCCAGCGACCACCAACAATTAACCATGACAATTCTCCGCAACACTGCGAAGAAACACGGTTTTATGTGTTTGCTGCACGAGAAGCCTTTCGCCGGCATTAACGGTTCTGGCAAACACGTCAACTGGTCGGTCGGCAATGCCACCCAAGGAAACTTATTAGACCCCGGCGATACACCGCACTCGAACATACAATTTTTAGTTTTCTGCGGCGCTGTGATTCGCGGAGTTCACAAATACGGGCCGCTACTGCGCGCGGTAGTTGCTACTGCCAGCAACGACCACCGATTGGGTGCAAATGAGGCTCCCCCAGCAATTATCTCTGTCTATTTGGGTTCGCAATTAGAAGATATCTTCGGGCAAATTAGCCGAGGAGAAGTTAAGGACTCTAAAGGTCGGGGAATTATGAACTTAGGTGTAGAAACACTGCCTACTTTCATGAAGGATGCTGGAGACAGAAACCGGACTTCGCCCTTTGCTTTTACTGGAAACCGATTTGAATTCCGGGCAGTAGGTTCCGGTCAGTCTGTTTCCGGGCCGCTGGTGGCGATGAATACAATTCTTGCAGATTCTTTGGACTGGATTGCTAACAAATTAGAAAGCGATTTGGCTAACGGAACTGAACTGAATGCTGCCATCCAAACCATTCTCAAAGAAGTGATGGACGAGCACGGTGCGGTTGTATTTGGTGGCGACGGCTATTCCGAAGAATGGCACAAAATGGCCGTTGAGGAACGGGGTTTAGCTAACTTGCGGACTACGGCAGATGCTTTACCCGTGTTGAAGGAAGGATACATTGAAGACTTGTTTGAAAAGACAGGTGTTCTGACTCCAGTTGAATTGGAAAGCCGTTACGATGTTTATGCTGAGCAGTATTTGCTGGCAATTGAAGTCGAAGCAAAACTGGTAATAAGCATGGCAAAAACCATTATTTACCCCGCAGCTTTGAGGTATTTAGCTGAAGTTTCTGGAACGATTTCTAAATTGAAAGAGATTGGGATTGAACTGGAAAAGGAAAGTGCCGAAAAAGTAGCGGTGCTGGTTAAGTCCATGATTGATACTGCCAGCAAATTGAGTGCTGCTTTGAGCAAGCACGATTTTGCTTCGACAGAAGACCATATGCAATATGCTTCGCAAACAATTCGTCCTTTGATGGATGAGGTTCGCAAGTATGCGGATGCTCTGGAAGGTGAAGTGGCTGATGATTTGTGGCCGCTGCCTACTTATCAAGAAATGCTGTTTGTTAAGTAAGAGCAAACAAATTCGGTTAATTGCAGGTTAGAGTTGTAAGGACACGGCAGTGCCGTGTCCTTACTTGTTTTTGAGGTTAAATGAGTCGTACGCTGAATCGGCCAGAGTCATTAAATCCCAGCTACAGTAAGAGTTGTGAAGATTGTTGAGATACGGTTCAACAAATTTTATGGGGGTAGAAAAAGTAACCTTGCTGCGAAAAGCTATTATGCGGATTCAATCTCTCTTGAAACAAATGACTCTGGCGGCTCTAGCTCTATTTTTTGCGATCAGTTGCAGTCGATCGACTCCGAACGTAGACTCTGCCCCTGAAGCCAGCACCTCTAGCAGCTTTAGAGTGGCAATGCTCACCACAGGCGCCAAAGACAACCAAAGTTGGGATCAAGCTTGCTTTGAAGGATTGAATCTAATCAAAAATAAATTTAATGCTGAGGTAGACATTACTGACAGTATTGACGGTGAAAATAGTGAAGCTACCATTCGCAAATATGCCCAGTCCGGCTATGACCTGATAATTGCCGCCAGTGGTGCCTATTCCACAACTGCCGAAAAGCTCGCTAAAGAATTTCCACGCACGAAATTTGCCCTGATTACAACGCATCCAGGGAATAACAGAAATTTAGGGGCTGTTGCCTTTCGATCGGGTGAAGTGGGGTACCTCACAGGCGCTTTGGCTGCCATGAAGACCAAAAGCAATAAAGTTGGCTATATTGTGGGTGAACCTTATCCCGTTTACCAAGAAGAAGAAGCCTTGTTTAGGCGGGGAGTCAAGGCAACGAATCCCTCTGTTCAAGCCTCCACTGCTTTTCTAGATTCTTGGGTTGATACGGAAAAAGCCACCAAAATTGCAACGGATATGGTTGCCTCTGGAGTAGATGTTTTGACTTTCAACGCGGGTGAGGCAGGGTTAGCCGCGCTAATAGCCGTTTCGCAAAAGCCAGGAGTCTTTGTGATTGGTAGGACAAAGGATCAGTATGAAGTGGCTCCCGGCAAAGTCCTCACTAGCGTTCTGCAGGACATTCCCAATCTTGTGCTAAATGTGGCAGTGTTAACCCAGCAAGGTCGCTGGGAAGGAAAACTTTACAAGTTTGGGCTCAAGGAAAAGATCTACGACTTTGCCCCTTTCCGTGGTAGTCTCACGTCTCAGGAAGAGGACACTTTCAAGACCATCCGAGAAGCTGTGACGACTGGCCAAATTGATGTGTCTCCTTAGTGCGCGCATTAATTTATTTACCAATATTGATCCTTAAGTCCGATGCAAAATCAACGCAACGATCGCGCTGTGCCGATCGCCAGAAGTTCTCGTTCTCATCCTTGGCAACGCTTCTTTTCTATTGCAAATCAGCTCCGCTATGGTTTGATATTTTTGGTTCTTCTGAGCTTACTGCCCACAGGTGGCTTGCTGATCTACCTCAGCTTTCAGGCGCAGATCCAGCAATCGCGATCGCTCCAACAAGCGCGTAGCCAGACAGCAGGAGGGCAGATTGATAATTATCTAGATGACTTGAAACGAAAACTGAGCTATTTAGCTAGGGTCAAAGGACTCACCAACTTTCAACCTCAAGTGCAGCAGAGCCTGTTGGAAGGGTTGATTCGTCATAATGATGCTTATGAAGCAGTTGCCATTTTGAACAGGAAGGGAAAAGTTGTTGCGTCAGTTTCACCCTATAAACCGCTTAAATTAGAAAATCCAGCCAATTCGCCACTGTTTATTCGTGCTTTTAAACAACAGGAAGATTATGTCAGTCCTGTAGAAATTAATCCTACAAATCACCAACCAACCACCCTTCTGGCGGTTCCGATTCGGAATGAGCGAGATGAGGTGGATGGGGTGCTATTAGCAGAGGTAAATCTCAACTTTCTCTGGTTTATTGTTTCCCAAACAGATGTTGGTAAGACGGGTTATGTCTATGTAGTTGATGAGCGTAATTTTCTGATTGCTCAAAAGGGTAGTAAGCCAGAAACTTTTCAAGTTCAAGATATTTCTAAGCGCCCCTTTTTTCAATTCTTGAAAGCATCCGAAAATACTAAGCACCTTAATGTTTATCAGGGTCTAAAGCAGGTAGAAGTATTGGGAGCCAGTGCCTTAGTTCGGAGCGTGAATTGGAATGTGGTTGTAGAACTGCCAACGGCTGAGGCCTATGCTCCCGTTTACCAAATGCTCTCAATTATGGGAGGCTCATTGACGCTGGTGACGATCGTCGCTGTTGGCATTGGGTATCTATTTATTCGGCAAATTGTGGTGCCGCTACAGCGCTTAACCACGGCAGCTACTGAACTCAGTGCGGGGCAATTAGAGACGCGGGTCAACATCGACAGCCAAAACGAATTGGGGACATTGGCGATCGCCTTTAACAATATGGCAATCCAGTTAGAGGAACTGATTAAAGCATTTGAAGTGGAACGCAATTTTGTTTCAGCAATTCTTGAAATTGCAGGTGCCCTGGTAGTTGTGCTCGACCCGCAGGGACAAATCGTTCGCTTTAACCGAGCTTGCGAACAAATGACTCATTACTCATTTAGTGAAGTGAAAGGGCGCTACATTTGGGAATTGTTCCCGACCTCAGACTTAGCAGGACTTGCCAAAACTGCTTTTGAGTCTTTACAATCTGGTAATTTTCCCCAGCAGTATGAAGGCAGTTGGGTGAGCAAAGATCAACAACTCAGACTCATTGCCTGGTCAGATACTGCTTTACTGGATAATGAAGGGGAAATTGAGTACATCATCAAAACAGGGATTGACATTACTCAACGGAAACAGACAGAAGAGGAACTCAAAACGTCGGAACAGCGACTATCTTATCTATTCCGCCAAAGTTCACTGGCAGTTGTGGAATGGGATTTAAACTTTAAAGTCACTGCTTGGAATCCAGCGGCAGAGCAGATTTTTGGTTACACGGCGAAAGAGGCGATCGGACACCATCCCGCAGAATTAATTGTGCCTGCGCCTACCAGAAAGATAGTCAATCAAGTTATGAACGAGCTGTTGATTGAGGCCGGAGGACGCTACAGCGTCAATGAAAATTTTACGAAAGACGGCAAAATCATTATTTGCGAATGGTTCAATACGCCTTTAGTAGGGGATGGTGGAAATATTGTTGGAGTCGCATCCTTGGCACTGGATATTACTGAGCGCAAGCAAGCCGAATCTGCGTTAAGGCAAGCAAAAGAGGAAGCTGAGGTTGCACTCAAAACCTTACAGCAAACTCAGGCACAGCTTATTCAGGCAGAGAAAATGTCAGGTTTGGGGCAACTGGTTGCTGGTGTTGCTCACGAAATTAATAATCCAGTCAACTTTATCTATGGCAACCTGAGCCATACTGCCGACTACACGCAAAATTTACTACAGTTGATTCAGCTTTACCAGCAAACCTATCCAACTAATACCGAAATTCAGGAAAAAATTGAAGAGTTCGAGCTGGACTTCATTAGTGAAGATTTACCCAAAATCCTGACTTCAATGAAGGTAGGAGCCGATCGCATTCGTCAAATTGTCCTGTCGCTACGAAACTTCTCGCGGCTAGATGAGGCAGAAATGAAGCCAGTTGATATCCACGAGGGAATTGACAGCACATTGATGATTTTGCAAAATCGACTCAAGGCAAATCCGGCTCATCCTGCTATTGAAATTGTCAAAGAGTACGGCGACTTACCGCGAGTAGAGTGCTATGCGGGACAGTTGAACCAAGTCTTTATGAATCTTCTGGCAAATGCGATTGATGCTTTAGAAAACTACGACAATCAGCGTTCTAGAAAAGACATCCAAACAAATCCCAGTCGCATCACTATTCGGACTAAGCTAGTCACAAACGAAACTGGGCCCGGTTGTTCTAAAAACGTGGTGATTCAAGTTCAAGACAATGGACCAGGGATGACGGAAACTGTTAGACAACAGGTGTTCAATCCCTTCTTCACCACCCAACCAATTGGTAAAGGAACTGGATTAGGACTATCCATCAGCTATCAAATTGTAGTTGATAAGCATGGTGGCTTACTCCAGTGCTTCTCTCAACCCCATCAAGGAGCAGAGTTCCGCATTGAAATTCCTGTGTTACAAAGCGGTGATGTAGCACCCGTCGGTAAATAACTGCGATCGCATTCCTCTATAAAACCCATTTGATATCTTTTAGGCGATCGAGTCAAATGCACAGATAATAGGTGGATTCAAGCAGGTAAAAGTGATATCGTTTCCGGTTGCATCGAAATAATAAAATCCAGTCAACAGTTAACACTCAACCATTGAGTTTTTCCACCCCTCCTTCAACAGTCAACAGTCAACAGTCAACAGTCAACAATCACCTGACGGTACAACCGGAAGTGATATGAAACATTTGGTATTCCAGCGATGTGAGTGATAAAGAGTGGGAAATTATCGAGCCATTACTGCCTCAGAAGAAGAAAACTTGAGCTCCACTCTAGACAAAGTGACAAATTTTATGCGGGCATATTTTATCAACTCAAGAATGGTTGCGATGGGGAGCCTCTCATATTTGTAACCACACTTCTTCTGGCTCCTGCCTTCTTCCTCGTGCCTTCTGCCTCACAACTTAAATGTCTAGCTTGCTGGACTACACAAGTCAGATGCTCCCCCACGATGTAATCTGCCGCCTGCTGACGATTCTATGAAGAAACGAAAAGCTATGGGTACTAAAGTGAGAAAAAGTGCTATTGTTAATCATATACACGTAATCAACACAAAAGCACAGATTCCTCAAGTGTCGCAGGGAGGATAATTGTGCGCTTATGTAACTCCTATCAAAAAGGGATTTTTAATCTGTTATGGAAAAAAATCAAGAGTTACAATTATCCAAATGCCCAACGGGAATTCAGGGACTCGATGAAATCACCGATGGAGGCTTGCCCCAAGGCCGACCAACTTTAATCTGTGGTTCTGCTGGTTGCGGTAAGACCTTATTTGGTGTGGAGTTTCTCGTGCGCGGAGCAACGCGGTACGGAGAACCAGGCGTTTTAGTCACCTTTGAAGAAACTGCGTCAGAAATCACCCAAAACGTCGCCTCTTTAGGGTGGAATTTAAATCAGTTAATTGCCGAAGGGAGAATATTAATTGATCATGTTTATATTGATCCCAGCGAAATTGAGGAAACAGGAGAATATGACCTTGAAGCCCTATTTCTTCGTCTAGGGTATGCGATCAAAAAAATTGGTGCTAAACGGGTACTTTTAGACACGATTGAAGTCTTGTTTGCGGGTTTAGCCAATGCCAACATTGTCCGACTAGAAATACGCCGTTTATTTCATTGGTTAAAAGACCAAGGTGTGACAGCCGTGATCACAGGGGAGCGAGGAGATCAAACCTTAACCCGTCAAGGTTTAGAAGAATACGTTTCGGATTGTGTGATCAAATTAGATCAAAAAACCTTTGAAGATATCGCCACAAGAACCCTTCAAGTTGTCAAGTATCGCGGCTCTCGTCATAGTAATAATGAATATCCTTTTTTAATTGAAGAAAATGGCATTTCGGTCTTACCCGTTACTTCATTAAAATTAGACCATCTGGTTTCTAATGAGCGAGTCTCAACGGGCATCGCCGAACTTGATGAAATGTTTGGTGGCCAAGGCTACTATCGGGGTAGCAGCATTCTTGTCACAGGCAGGGCTGGAACGGGGAAAACAACGCTTGCAAATTATTTTGCCCACGCAAGCTGTTTGAGGGGCGAACGGTGTTTATACCTCGCCACGGAAGAATCGCCCCAACAAATTCTCCGCAATTTAAACTCGATTGGTCTGGACTTAGCCCCTTATGTAGAGCAGGGATTACTCCAATTTGATGCGGTTCGTCCCACCAATTACAATTTAGAAATGCGTTTGTTTAAAATCCATCGCTGGGTCCAAGAATTTCAACCAAGGACAATCATCATTGATCCGATGAGTAATCTCGTCTTGAGTGGGAGTTTGATCCAAACAAAAAACTTTTTCATGCGTTTAATTGACTATTTAAAGAGTAAGCAAATAACCGTTTTTCTGACCAACTTAACGGGTGGTGATGCTGACCATGACCACGAACAGACAGAAGTGGGTGTTTCCTCTCTGATGGATACTTGGTTAGAGCTCCAAACGATCAAGGTGAATGGGGAGCGCAATCGCATTATCTATGCCCTCAAATCTCGTGGTATGATGCACTCTAATCAAGTACGGGAATTTATCGTCACCAATCAAGGTGTAAAATTAGTCGAAGTTTACTTGGGAGATGGCAAGGTATTAACAGGAACGGAAAGACTCAATCAAGAAATAAAAGAAGAATCTGCCGCTAAAAAACGCAGACAGAATTTTGAACAAAAAAAACGGGAGTATGAGCAAGAGAAAAAAATCGTACAAGCTCAGATAAATGCTCTACAAATGCAATTGCTCAATCGAGATGCAGAGTTAGATTTGCTGCTTGAAGAAGAACAAGAGGAAGAAAAAGCGGCGCTGGAAACTCGAACGTTTATGGCAAGATTACGTCATATTAATCCCTAAAACCTATCTCTAAGGATAAAAAACATGACAGATTATTTAACAGATAATTTATCACAGCCCACTAACACACAAGGGTCACAGCTTTGGCAAATGCGGTTATATGTGGCGGGACAGACACCTAAATCTCTCGTTGCGTTTGCCAATTTGAAGAAGATATGTGAGGAACATCTTCACGGTCAATATACCATTGAAATTATTGACTTAAGTCAACAACCCCATCTCGCCATAGAAGATAGCATCGTTGCTCTACCGACTCTCGTTAGAAAATTACCAGAACCGATTAAAAAAATTATTGGTGATTTATCCAATACTGAAAAAGTTCTGGTAGGACTGCAAATTCTTCGTCTAGTCGATGAAAAATAACTCACGATAGAGGTACTACCAATGATTGACTCCGAAGATGTTAAACCAACAACCACAGAACTTTTTGAACAGTCCCTGTCCCAATCGCAGGAAGAGAATTATACCCTACGTCTGTATATTTCGGGTACAACGATTCAATCGGTGACGGCGTTACAAAACATCAAAAAGATTTGTGAGGAACATCTCCAAGGGCGTTATGAGTTAGAAGTTATTGATATTTATCAACAGACAGAAGCTGTTATTTCGGATAACATTGTGGCTGTTCCCACCTTGATCAAAAAGTTACCTCTGCCTTTACAAAAGATGATTGGCAATTTATCGAATACAGAAAAAGTCTTAATTGGTCTTGATCTTAGGCCTAAAAAAAATATAATTGGAGACCAAAAGAATGAATGATTCTCTGACCCCTCTTGAAAAAATGAGCCCAGAAGTCGAAACCCTACATCGGGAATTGGTCGAGGTGCAGGAACGCCTAAATGTAGCGGAAGAAACGTTGCAGGCCATTCGTTCTGGGGAAGTTGATGCTGTTGTTGTTTCTATGCAGGGAGGAGAGCGAGTTTTTACGCTTCAGGGGGCAGATTATGTTTATCAGTGTTTAGTGGAACAAATGGGCGAGGGAGCCGCTACCGTATCTTCTGAAGGTTTAATTTTGTACTGTAATAAGCGACTCTCTGAACTCTTAAATTGTCCTTTAAAAAATCTGATAGGCTCTCAATTAGAAACATTTATTGACCACCACAATAAAAAATCATTTTTACTACTTTTGCAGCAGGTTCAGCCTGGAAAAAGTATCAATAGAGAATTATCTTTGCTCCCAGCAACGGGAAATAAGGAAGTACCTGTTAAATTATCAGTGAAACAAGTTCAGATAGATGAGATTTTAGTTAATAGTATTATTGTGACTGATATTACAGAATCTAAAATCAAAGAAGCTGCGAAACTCAGTCACATTCTCAACAGCGCGATCGCCGTTATTAAAAATTTTCGTCTTTTGACTGATGGTACTTTAGAGATTGATTCTTGGACAGGGGGAACTCAACAGATTTTTGGTTATAGCTTAGAAGCACTGCAAGCAGATTCTGCCTTAGTCATAGCGAATATATTGCCCGAAGATCGAGAAAAAACCCTCGCCTCATTGATCGAAAATATTCAAGCGGGGCGCTCTGGTGTTATCGAGTATCGGTTTTTGCATGGCGATCGCACTCTTCGATGGCTTGCCTCAAACTATGTTGCTGAATGGGATCAAGAACAAGATTGTTGGGTGGGCATAGAAATTATTACGGATATTACCCAACGTAAAGAAACAGAGCAAAAAATTGCGGAACAAGCAGCCTTAATTGATATTGCTAGTGATGCCATTTTTGTACAGGGTTTAGACGATCATATTTTATTTTGGAGTAAAGGAGCTGAACGTTTATATGGTTGGGCAGAAGCCGAAGTTATAGGGCAGAAAACTCAAACCTTATTTAATCAACGGTGTAAACTAACTGAGCTGATCCAAATCACTACCGAGCAAGGCAGTTGGCAAGGGGAAATAGATCAAATTACTAAAACAGGTAAGAATATAATCGTAGAAAGTCGTAAAACACTGATACACAATCTATTTTGCCAATCCATAGCTATCCTCGTTGTTAATAGTGATATCACTGAAAACAAACAACTTGAAAAACAGTTTTACCATGCCCAGCGATTAGAGAGTTTAGGAACGTTAGCAAGTGGAATTTCACATGATTTCAATAACATTCTCACGCCGATTTTGGGAGCTAGTCAACTGCTTCCTCTCAAAATTACCAAAATGAATGAACCGACAGAAAGACTGTTAAAACTCCTTTCGGGTAGTGCTAAACGTGGGGTTGAGTTGGTCAAGCAAATTCTTCTTTTTAGTCGAGCAACGGATGGGGAATCTGTAATATTACAACTAGGCTATTTGCTCCTAGAAGTGATCGGTATTGCTCAACACACATTTCCCAAATCAATAACTATTTCCACTCAAGTTCCGGCAATGGAACTATGGACAATATCGGGTGATGCTACCCAACTACACCAAGTATTTATGAATCTGATGATTAACGCTAGGGATGCCATGCCATCAGGAGGGAGTTTGACTATCTCTGCCGAAAATCGCCCATTGGATGAAGATGATGCGCTGATTAATTTGGAAGCAAAAGCAGGCTGTTATGTGGCTGTGACGGTGGCTGATACAGGAATTGGTATTCCGCCAGAATTGTTAAACCAAATTTTTGACCCCTTTTTCACTACCAAGGAAGTTGGCAAAGGAACAGGGCTAGGATTATCAACAGTAAGGGGGATTGTCAAAAATCATGGCGGTTTTGTCAAGGTTTATAGCGAGTTGGGTAAGGGTACGGAATTTCAGGTTTTCTTACCAGCTATAGAGGGAGAAGTGAGCCTCACAACCGTAGAGCAAGCAATGCCTAGAGGTAAGGGCGAGTTGATTTTAATTGTTGATGATGAAGCCTCTATTCGAGAGATAGCACAGACTTCTCTAGAAAACTATAACTACAGAACAATACTCGCTAGTGATGGGCTTGAAGCCCTCGCTGTCTATAGGGAAAATCAACAGGAAATTAGTGTGGTTTTAATGGATATGATGATGCCTAACCTAGATGGTGTTTCCGCAATGCGGGCGTTGCAAGAAATTAATCCTCGGGTGAAGATCATTGCGACTAGCGGACTCGTTGCTAACAGAAAGCTGGCATTAGATGCTAATGTCAAAACATTTTTGGTAAAACCTTACACGATCGCACAGTTATTACAAATGTTAACGGAGATACTGCCGCCAGACGAGAATAAAGCAAATCGCATCCCGCCCCTTACCTCTCAAGAGTCTTCTTCACTGCCGAGGGTTAAATTGTCGAGAGATGATTTAGCAATGATGCCCGCCGAATGGTTACAGCAAATGTATGATGCGGCGTACTATTGTGATGGGGATCTCCTGGTGCAATTAATTGAACAAATACCTAGTTCTCAAGTGGCGATCGCCAATGCCCTCAAAGATTTAACGCTGAGTTTTAAAATGGATATCATTATGGAATTAACGGATTTATCTAAATTAGGAGTTACGAAAGATCCCCAGGAAGAGAAAGATATTGAAGTTGCTGAATAAAAAGTATTTCAACCATTGGCATCCGTAGAGGCGATCGATTGACCATAATATCCCGGCCGGGGCGGGTTTTTGAGATTGTCAATTATTGGTAGATATGGTTGGTGAACCCGCCCCTAACTGATTTCGGGCGAAGCGAAGCGGAGGGAATCGAGGGGACATGGTATTAGGGGTAAGACAATTTGGACGATCGACCTTTGTGTCTAAATTAGTCGATCGCCCAGACTCAAATTCCCTCAATCAAACTATTTTCTCGCTAGAAAGTTCCCCACTAGCAGGAGGCTCTACCGTATCGCCAAAGGCAACCCGCAGAAAAGGCGGAGCCAAAAAAGTCGTCAGAATCACCATGATAATAATCGAGACTTCTAACGGTTTATCCAAAACCCCACTCGCCGAACCGATGCCGGCAAACACTAACCCGACTTCGCCCCGAGGAATCATCCCCACTCCGATCGCCAATCGATTGATTCCAGGCTGACCAAACACCACCCAACCAGTCACCAACTTGCCCGCAATCGCCACCGCAATCAAAAATACCGCAATCAAAAGCCCCGCCCGATTATCCGGCACTGTTGGGTTCAAAACTCCCAAATCCGCCCGAGCCCCCACCGTCACAAAAAAGATGGGTACAAATAAATCGGCGATGGGTTTCACCAATTCATCCAACTCGTTGCGGGCATCGCTTTCATCCAAAACCAAGCCCGCAGCAAAGGCACCCAAAATCGCTTCGAGATGAATTGCATTGCCCAGAAAAGCCATGAAGTAAGCAAAAATAAATGCCGGGATGAGAATATTGCCGCGAGTTTTGAGTTGACCCACCACCGCCGAGAAGGTTTTGTCGAAGATGCCCCCCAACAGAATCGAACCTAGCAGAAACGCAGTTGCACTAACAATCAAATAGATGACATTAACAACATCAATCTCACCGGTTTTCGCTAAACTGGCGACAACAGCCAGGACAATAATTCCTAGCACATCATCAATCACCGCCGCACCGACAATAATTTGACCTTCTTTAGAGCTCAGTTGTCCTAAATCAGACAACACTTTGGAGGTAATTCCGATGCTGGTTGCCGTCAAAGCAGCCCCTGCAAAAATCGCCGGAATCGCCGCCGTGTGGAAAATTATCATCAAGCCCGCAGTACCAGCGGCAAAGGGAACTGCCACACCTACGCAAGCGACAACGGTGGCTTGAATTCCCACTGCTTTCAGTTGTTTGAGATCCGACTCTAAGCCAATTTCAAACAGCAGAATAATCACGCCTAATTCAGCTAGCACTGCAATGACTTCACTCTGCGATTCAAACACACTGGTAAGCGCGGCAGGAGACAGATGATTAATCGATTGCAGAACTGTCATAATCCCTGAGTTGGATGCTGACAGCCCGCTTCCGGGAAAAACGACTAGGTGTAAAGCAGATACGCCAACAATTACCCCTGCTACAAGTTCACCCAAAACCGGCGGAAAATCAAACTTTAGAGCCACTTCTGCGCCGATTTTACTGGCGATATAAATCACTACCAAAGTGAGCAAAACTCCGCTGAGGACGATCGGCGAATTTTCTGCCTCGACTGTTGCTAATAAAGGTATGGGGGCAACTAGAGAAGCCATCCCAGAACTTAAAGCTGTAATTGTATGGTTCAAAAACATGGGTACGATGATGGTAAGAAAGACGATTCTACGCTAACTGTTGACTGTTGACTGTTGACTGTTGACGGTTGACTAATGACTGATGACTAATGACTAATGACTAATGACTAATGACTAATAACTAATGACTAATGACTAATGACTGATGACTAATGACTATCAAGCAAAACTTGAAGAACCCAAATCTGGCGGTACATCCTGCCACCGCCCTTGTCCGACTGCTTGAATTGCTTCTTTTAGCAAGATATCGCCGGTATAAATTGCCCTACCGACGATCGCACTTTTGACACCACTTGGTTCCAAAGCCAGCAAACTCAACAAATCTGCGATCGAACTAACGCCACCGGAAGCAATCACCGGAATCGAAATAGCATTAGCAATTTCCCGCAAAGATTCCAAATTCGGCCCTTCCATAGTACCGTCGCGGTGAATGTCGGTGTAAATAATTTCAGCGGCCCCTAACTCTGCCATTTTTTGCGCCAATTCTGTTGCTAAAACTTCCGAAGTTTCTAGCCAGCCTCTAGTCGCAACTTTACCATTTCTGGCATCGATGCCGACCAGAATTCGATCAGGAAATTCGGCGCACAATTCGCCGACTAATTGCGGTTGTTCGACGGCGACAGTGCCGAGAATGACGCGCCGGACGCCTAAATTGAGGATAGCAGCAACAGAAGCGCGATCGCGCATTCCGCCACCTACTTGACAGGGAACGTCTACTGATCGGACGATCGCTTCAATGGCGGCTTGGTTGACTGGATGACCAGCTTTAGCGCCGTCGAGGTCTACTAAGTGCAGCATTGTCGCGCCTTCATTTACCCACTGTCTGGCGACTTCGACGGGGTTGTCGTTAAAAGTTTGAGACTTCGCGTAGTCTCCCTGATACAATCGGACGCATTTTCCATCCAATAAGTCGATCGCTGGAATTACATTCATGATTTTTCCTCAAATTGCTAATTATACCAGTTAAAAAAAAGAATGCAACTTTAGGGAAGATTCCCACCCATACATAATCATTCATTATAATTTTTATAACCTAAAGTAAAGAGAGTCTTACGATTGCCTAGTACCATTTATTTGTGACATTCGCAACCGCTATTAAGATGAAACATAATCCCCGAAGAAAGCGTTGACCAGAAAGGAGTATTGACCTCGGCTTTTTGCAAAGCTTCTGCCGTCCAGTCGTTGCAAGTTCTCAAAATAGAGTAACTGCCTTTTGCTTCATAAAAACTGTCGCTGTTGTCGTAGCCGTAGCTAATTTTCATCTTCTTACCTGCTGCGTCTAATTGGAATGAATTATTAATAAAATTTACCAGCATCAGATAATTTTTCCCACTAATTTTTACACATTTGGTTTCTATATTCTGGGATAAAACCCGATAACCTTGAACGTGTAGGGTAGACGGAGTAAGGAGAAATAGCGCCTTAAAAGCTGTAACTGGGTTGATACTTCCTGATGTGGGAGTTTCCAACATAAAAGCTCGATCTCCCCAGCCAAAAGACAAATATTTATAATCAGAAGTGGCATCCCGCCCTATTTCTGTTAGCGGTAAAAATTGATTCCAGTCAAAATATTCATTTTTAACTGGAACAATAATTTCGGTGTGGATGCCTTGGTTGGAAATGTATAGAGAGATTGTGCAATCTGCTTGCGAGTAATTTCCCCACTTTCTGGGAGTGAGATAGCCAATTGTTAGGAAAGCGCTTAAAGATAAGATGACAATTCCTAAGCGCTGTATGCTTTTTTTCATTTTAACCGTGGGTTTCAAATTCGGCCTTCGGATGGCGGGCGCTGCATCTTTGTGGGAAAGAATTCTTGCAGGGCATAATTGCGCTGTTCGGGGGTTTCGTTAGCCCAATTAGACAAACTTTCGTAGAAAAAGAACGACACGCCAGCGAAATCTCTTTTTCGCACTTCTTGCACTTGTTCTTGAATTTGTTTTAGGGGCACAGAATTATTTTTAAGACCAGTTAAAATGCCGATCGCAGTTGGAATGTTAAGTTTAGCCAATTTAACTTCTTCCCGTTCCAGTTCTGCACTAAAACGCTTGATATCGCTGCGATAAACCTGCAACACAATTTCTTGGATGTAGCCGCGTCTTTCCCAGGTAAACCAGTCCTGCAAGTGGGCGGGTAAAGAAAAGTGAAAAGGGTTCGGAGATAAGCTGACAATACATTTTTCTTTGCGGGATTTGATGGCGCGGGAAACTCGGCCCACGAAGTCGTTGATTTTGTCAGCGCGCCAGCGCACCCAGAAGGTTTCGCGGGGGTCGTCGGAGGGAGGGCTTTTGATTTGTTGCTGATACATTGACACTGTTAACGGCTCGTAGCCAAATTCTACGGGCAAGCCGAAATGGTCGTCAAATTGAATACCATCTATATCATAATTAGCGACAATTTCTAGGATTAAATCTGAGATAAATTGCTGGACTTCGGGATGAAAGGGATTCAGCCAAACTCGATCGTGTTGGCCTTCTTTCCAAATAGTTGAACCGTCGCGCCGCTGCGCCAGCCACTCTGGGTGAAGTGTGGCTAATTCCGATTCGGCGGGAGCCATGAAACCAAACTCAAACCAGGGGATTACTGCTATACCTTTTTGGTGGGATTGTGCTATAATTTCTTTGAGGATGTCTCGGTCTTTCAATCCGGGCGAGGGGTCGATCGACTGTCCGAATACTCGTTGGGCTGCAGCACTCGGATAAAGCGTATAGCCTCCTTGCCAAACCGTGGGATAGATGGTATTAAAATTGAGTTTATCGAGTCGATTTACAGCGTCAATGATGTTGTTGCGGGAGAACATAACCTCGCTGTCAATGTTCGTCAGCCAGACGCCGCGCACTTCTGTTGTTGGGGTGGTGGGCGGGGTTTGAGCCAAGAGACGGGGGGATAAAATCGCGGAGGAGGTAAGGGCGATCGTAAAAACAACTATTAAACCCAGTATCCGCTGCCATTTGTGCAATTTAATCATCAATTTGTCGCAAATAGGATTATTTTTAGACTGATATTTTACCGTATAATTAGCTTGTTAGGGTGCGCCAGCTAGGGTTATTTTATTAAAAGTCGATCGAGCATTTCCTGACGCACCTACTATTTTTGATATTATTAGGGGTCAACGATGATACCCATAAATAATATTGTTCCTGTAGTATTGTCTCGAATAGCACAAAAGAATGGACGGTTTACATTCATTTCAAAAGCCGGCATAGATCTCGTCATCTCAATTACAGTCACGGCTGCTGCTTCTGTACCTTCTTCGTTAACTTCGACAAATGTTTTGTGTTTTACCGATTCTACTGCTACTGGGCTATCAGTCATCGGGGAAAAGTCGGTTTTCAATCCACCGAAAATTTCTGCTATTCCCAAAGCTATAAGTGTGTCGTTCAGTTTAACTTCATACTTTATTTTGAAGCGCGGTATTTCAATCATTCCACTTTTAGCTCTAAATTCTTGCATCCATTTATTCCAGTTTTCGGGTGTTAATTGCTGCGAGAAAGTTGCCAAATTGGTATTGGAGTTTGGCAAGAAAATATACATACTCAGAGCGCCTTTTTTGCCGTAAGGTAAACTGACTGCTTGAAAAGTTTCTGTTTCGTAGCACCGATAAGAGCCCATCTGGGACATCATTGGATGCTGTTTGGAACTGCTGTCTGTTAAATAAAAAGTTTTGTTGGCAGTTTTAGATTGATCAAATGGCGTTTCCCAGTTTCCTTTGAAATAGATGGCATTAATCAAAAATAAAAGTGTATTAGGGTTGATTTTAGTGACTATTTTATCAATTTTTCCGTGAGTTTTTTCGCTCACCCAGTTGTTAATGAGGCTGAGAGCTTCTTGCGGACTATCAAAGTCTATGTCGGCAATATTGGCTTGGTAGTATTGTTGATTTATTTGCAAAAATTCGGGTTTTAATGAGAAGCCTTGTCTGACCAAAAGCGCGTTGGCAATTGATACTTGAACCTTGGGGTCATCTTTTTGCAAATTCTTTTGCAAATTGTGATTGGCTGCGTTGATTGCTTTTAAACTCATTTTCGTTAATTCGAGAGCTTTTGTCATTTCTTGTTTGGTTTCTCCGCTGACTCCGTTGTATGTCATTGACAGTGCGAGGGCGACAGAAGTAGGGGAAATAAAAATATTTTTATTCGGCTGTTGTTTGCTGAGGGTGTTGAACAAGTTAAAACCAAATTTGGTATTAGCTGCAACAAGTCTGGCGTCTACATTTATCTGATTGTTAGGGGGTGTCATGGCTAGAGCTTCTGAGTGATTGGGATTTGCGAGGTTGATTGCGTTAATTTTTAGTGGCGGGGCTAATTATGTGATTCAACCGGACATGATATCCTATTCTCTTGGTTAATTTTTTAAGAATAACCTTGCAGGTTCATGACTTTTCGATAGTGGGCTTCTATTTCACTGACTGTTTGAGATTGACGCTTGCTCGTCCACTCGCTGCGATCGAATAATTCCCGCCTCAAAGCATCAACATCGATCGTTTTCACCTTACCTTCGGCGACAATTTGCTTGCCGTTTACCCAAACGCTGTCTACCGCATTAGTCGGGCGTCCCCATATTAGTAACCCAATCGGATCGGTGCGCGGCAGCAAGGATAAACTGGTTAAATCATACAGCACAAAATCTGCTTTTTTTCCGACTGTCAGCGAACCCATTTCATCGGCGAGATTCAAGCCTTTTGCTCCTCCCAGGGATGCCATTTCTACAGACTGGCGCGGTGTAATCCATTGGCGGTAATCTAAATCCGTGATATTGTGCAAAATTGAACCAATTTTAATCGCTTCCAGCAAATCTTGAGAGTCATTGCTAGCAGCGCCATCGCAGCCAAAAGATACGTTGACTCCCGCCTGACGGTATTTCAAAATCGGCGCAATCCCGCTTCCTAGCCGCAAGTTGCTGAGGGGATTGTGTACAACAGTCGCTCCAGTTTCTGCCATAATCGCAATGTCGGAATCGTCCAGCCAAACGCAGTGGGCTAAGGAAGTTCGTGGACTCAAATAACCAATTCTTTGCAGGTGTTCGACAGCGCTACAGCCGTATTTTTCGTGAGCTAACTGTTTTTGAGCGGGGGTTTCCAAGAGGTGGGCGTGACGGCAAAGGTTGTAGCGATCGCTCAATTCGATGCAGCCTTCAAACAAAGCATCGGAACACAGTTGAATTCCCGTCGGCGCCAACAACATATTAACACCTTTTTCGGGATTGTGAAACTGTTTTATGGCTGTTTCCATTAATTCCAAAGTTGCCTTAGTCGATCGAATGTAAGCCGCGTGTTCGATGCCACTATCGCCAGAAGGCATTCCCGCTGTCAGGGATTCATCTTGAATTAACGGCCCGATAAAAGCGCGGATGCCGATTTCTTGATAAGCGCGAACTGCTGCGGCGATTGTTTCTAATTCTTGCCCCGGAATCAAAACTAAATGATCGACTACGCTGGTACCGCCCGACAGCAATGTTTCTACCGCAGTTCCCAAGGCACTCAAATAAACTTGTTCGGAATCGAGAGGTGTAAAATCGTACAATTCGGCAATCCACAACTCCAGCGGTAAAGGGGGAATGATGCCTCGTTGCCACATTTCTGAAGAGTGAGTGTGCGCGTTGACAAAACCTGGCAGCAGCAGCTTATTTTTGCCATCGATAACTGTTCCCGCAGGCTCTAAATTGGGCGCGATCGCACTTATGCAATTATGCACCACTTGCACATCTGCAGTTTCATAACCACTATCAACCGGAATTAAAGCATTTTGAATTGTAAAGCTCATAGATTTACCCTTTTGGTAAATTTATATTAATTTTTATTGTATGATTCCACGGCGCTAACATTGGCGGTCGCCTGTAATAAAGTTAATAAATCATAAAAACTCTCAAATAGTTGCCGCTGATACTTAATTATAACCAAGATTTAAGATATGACAAGTTAGTGACAATCAAATAGTTATAAGATTGAAATTGTTTTTGAGTCAAAATCAATATGAATCCTGATTCTCTCCGCACCTTGGGCGTACCGCCGAATGCTTGGAAAGTTGATGCCAAAATTGCCGATATCACCCGATCGCCGATCGCGCCTCAACCTGTTACCCTGGAAACAGAAACTAAAACCCTGCGTTTGGACTTAGCAAAAGCAGCAATGTTGGTGATAGATATGCAAAACGATTTCTGTCATCCCGACGGTTGGCTAGCACATATTGGCGTAGATGTAACGCCTGCAAGAACTCCAATTAATCCTTTAACAAATTTACTGCCAAAATTGCGATCGCACGCAGTACCAATTATTTGGATAAACTGGGGAAACCGCCCCGATTTACTCAATATTAGTGCAGCTTCCCGTCACGTTTACAATCCCACAGGCGACGGCGTAGGTTTGGGAGATCCGCTGCCAAAAAACAACGCACCTGTACTGATGGCAGGGAGTTGGGCGGCGCAGGTTGTCGATGAATTAAAACCCAAACCGGAGGATATTTGTGTTGATAAATATCGAATGAGCGGCTTTTGGGATACTCCTTTAGATAGTATCTTGCGGAACCTCGGCCGAACTACACTTTTCTTCGGAGGAGTAAACGCCGATCAGTGCGTCATGGCTACGCTGCAAGATGCTAATTTCCTCGGTTACGACTGTATTTTAGTCAAAGATTGTACAGCGACGACATCTCCGGAGTATTGCTGGCAAGCTACTCTTTATAACGTTAAACAATGTTTTGGTTTTTTGTCGGATTCTCAGGCTATGTTAGAAGCAATTAAATAGCAGTCATCAGGGGAGTATCCCTCTGGAGTATAAAAAGCGTTTTTTAGGAGTGCGAGAGTCTCGCACAGCAAAGCCTATATCTCGCTTCCTGCTCTGACAGCGAACTCTCCTGTGAAATCAATAAACTTTGGAGGTTGAGCGGCGGACTAATGACTCTGGATTCTCACTAATGACAGCAGAAACATAACCACTGACAACTAACAATAAAAAAATGACAAATCAGTGCGTGATTCCTATTATAAAGTCTCCGAAAGACTACCAAGCATTTCGCATCAGTCCGGGCGATACTAATAGATTAGCTATCGTCTTCGATCCGGTAATAGCGAATGTTTCATTAACAGTTTGCGTGGAGATTTTCGATGTGGGGGGCAAAACTCCTCCCAACCGCCATCAATTCGCAGTAGAAATGTTTTTTGTACTCAAAGGAAAAGGGCAAGCAACCTGCGACGGCAAAACAGTTAGTATTCAACCTGGAGATAGTTTGTTAGTGCCTCCAACAGGCACTCACGTAATTGAGAATACGGGTAGTGAACGTTTGTACACTTTGTGCATCATGGTGCCGAATGAGGATTTTGTGGAACTAATTCGCAGCGGTACACCAGTCGAACTCGATGAGGAGGATATGAGAGTTCTGGGGCGATCGGATGTACTCGTACCGTGCTAGGTTTGTAGTAAGAACTTGATTCCTAGGTTTGTAGTAAGGACTGGATTCTTTAGAAAAACCACTAAAGCCCTTACTACGAACTTTTTTAGTTGATGTTTTTTAGGATTTATGCTGAAACTTTGTCCGAAAGAAACAGCGTCAATGCTAACTAAAGATGGGGTTCGTTTAGATGCTGACATCTACCGCCCCGATGCGGAGGGCGAATTTCCAGTATTGTTAATGCGGCAACCTTACGGAAGGGATCTCGCCTCTACAGTCGTATATTCCCATCCCGCATGGTACGCCAAACACGGCTACATTGTTGTCATCCAAGACGTGCGGGGACGCGGCACTTCCGAAGGCGAATTTAACCTATTTGTTAGCGAAACACAAGACGGTTTTGATAGCGTCAATTGGGCAGCTAATTTGCCGGGAAGTAACGGCAAAGTCGGAATGTATGGTTTTTCCTACCAAGGCATGACTCAACTCTACACTGCTGCTGCTAAACCCAGCGCATTAATAACAATTTGTCCGGCAATGGTAGGCTGCAATTTATACACAGATTGGGCCTATGAAGGCGGCGCGTTTTGTCTGCAATCAAATCTCGGCTGGGCAATTCAGCTAGCCGCAGAAACCGCTCGCTTAAAAGCCGATATTTCTGCCTATCAAGCCTTGTATGCAGCTTCGATAAATCTCCCGCTATACGATACCGTGCCGGCGCGTCCTGAGATTGTTAAAAATCTGGCACCCGACTCACATTATCACGATTGGTTGGATAATTATCGACCGAGCGAGTATTGGGAAAAGTTATCGCCAAACATCAAAGATTTAGACTTGCCAATGCTGCACGTTGGCGGTTGGTTTGATACTTATTTGCGGGGAACAATTCATCTTTACAAGGAAATGGCCAGCCGGAGTTCCTGTCCGCAGCATTTGATAATTGGCCCTTGGGCGCATTTACCTTGGGGGCGAAAAGTGGGAACGTTGGATTATGGTGTTGCAGCTTCCAATCCTGTGGATGAGTTGCAAATTCGCTGGTTCGATCAATTCCTGAAAGGAGTTGATACAGGAATATTAAACGAGCGACAGATTTCGCTATTTGAGATGGGGAGGAATGATTGGCGGAAATTTGATAAATGGCCTAATAATAATCATAAATCTTATTTTTTAGCAAGTACCGGACTTGCTGCGATGAGAGAAGATGCGGGTATTTTAACAGAGAGTTGCGCGGATGTTTGCACTGATGATATATTCGTGCATGACCCTTGGCGGCCGGTGCCATCCTTGGGAGGTCACGCTGCATTTCCTGCAGGTGCGATCGAGCGATCGACTATTGACTGCCGCACCGACATTTTAACATACACTTCGGCACCGCTAACAGCAGATTTGGACTTAGCTGGAGATATAATTGTCGAAGTATTTTGTACCGCAGATACGCCTACTTTTGATTTGTGTGCGATACTTTCTGAGGTCAAAGATAGCGGCAGCGTCTACAATTTTACTCAAGGTTACGTCCGGGTAAATTCAGGTGAAACACCTGTAAGAATTGTGCTGCAAGCAACTTGTATGCAAATTGCCAAAGGTAATGCCTTGCGTCTGAGTTTGAGTGCGGCTTGTTTTCCTGCTTACGACGTGAATCCGGGAACGGGTGCGCCGGGCGGTGAAGCGCGGGCGATCGATGCTAAAATTATCACGCTGACAGTAAGTTGTGGCGGGAATTGTCCCTCTCAAATTTTGCTGCCAATTGTCAATTAAACCTAAAATCTATCTAACTATGAGCGTTATCTTTCACATCACCCGCAGCCAACAGTGGGAAGAAGCAAAACAAGTTCAATCCTATCGCGGAGATACGCTAGATACTGAAGGATTTATCCACTGTTCGACACTGCCGCAAGTTCTTAAATCTGCTAATAAATTTTTTGTGGGACAAACAGGATTGCTGCTGCTTTGGATTGACTCGGACAAAGTGCAAGCTGAACTTAAGTATGAATTGGCTGCGGGTGAAAATTACCCGCACATTTACGGGCCGCTGAATGTTGATGCTGTGTTGAAAGTTGTTGAGTTTGAACCGGGTGCAGATGGCAAGTTTGAATTGCCGGAAGAACTAACAGCAAGTATAAATGAACAGGCTTAGTACGCTGTGAAGATAGTTCAAGAAGTATCACTTATTAGTCGCGGTAACTTTGAGGAGTCAGAAGAATGGGGAGTTATTAAAAATGAAATACGGATTGCTATTGACGCGATCGCCTGGCCTGTAGGTGCATCAAACTTTACGATCAATCCAACCAGGCACGGAAACGGTGTCAAACCTATCAAAAATGCTTGTATGGCTGCTCTACATGACAGTTTTGGATGGCAGCTTGAAACTAAAATCAGATTTGCAACTAGAGCGCCTGGACGAGTAGATGCTACCAAAATATTAGACAATCATTTATTTGCCTTTGAATGGGAAACAGGAAATATCTCATCAAGTCACCGTGCTGTTAATAAACTGGTTCTCGGTATTTTACGAGGGATTTTTTTGGGGACAGCATTAGTTCTGCCCAGCCGCAAACTGTACCCTTATTTGACTGATAGAATTGGCAATTATGAGGAACTAGAGCCTTACTTTGATGTCTGGCGCGCTGTTAATATACAAGAAGGTTTTTTAGCCATATTTGTCATTGAACATGATGCCCTAGATAGCAGCGTACCTACAATTACTAAAGGCACAGATGGTCGCGCTTTAATATAAAATGTTAGTTTTTAAGAAAACAATTCAAGTTGGATTGACTCGTTTTGTTTAACTTTATTTTTTGTTTTTCCCCTTGCTGATTCCCAATTTTCAACTTTTCCATTTGCCAAGTCTTGTAACCGCTTCACTGCTGGTTCAATATCGCCGATTTCTGTACCCAGCCAATACCTACCCAACTTCTCTGCTGCATAAAATGTAGTGCCAGAACCTCCAAAAGGATCGATTACAACTTGTCCCGGATTCGATGCCATAGCAATGATACGTTCCAGCATGATAGGAGCTAATTCGTTGGCTCCCCTTTTCTTGTGCTGTCGGTGTCTTACTGGCGGAATATCTGTCCACATTTCCTCAATTAAAGTCCACAGATTTTCTTCTCGAATATCTTCAGAAGCATTTTCCCAGACATCTTCGGGAGCATCCCAAACATCCATTAAGTTAATACCTTGAGGATTTAATTTTTTGCGGTGTCCGCCGTAATCTTTAATCTCTCCTCCGCAATGCCGACAGACTTGAATCGGCGTATAAACTTTATTGAAAACTGCTGGTTCGCCTTTTGTGTAGTAAAGCAATCCGTAGTGTGCGGGAGACATTTTCTTGCCGCGAGGAAAGGCTTTAGGCATTCTACAAGCTATCCAGTGACGAAAGTTCATTCCCTCTTGGTTTAAATATGCACCGTAATCAATGCACCATTTAGGTAAGTTGAAAGTAAATAGACTTCCGCCCGGTTTAAGCACTCGAATACTTTCTTTAAGCCACTGTTTTGACCAAGCAAGATAATCGCTGGAATTCAGCAGATCGGTCGTACCATTACCGTAATCTTTGCCGAGATTAAAGGGCGGATCTGCAAACACAATATCAGCGCTGTAATCGGGAATTGCACCTAAAAAATTGAGACAGTCTTCCTGGTATAGAATGCCGTATTTGCTTTGATAAACCTCTCGCAATCCCCGTTCGGCGGAAATCACAGGTGATATCAGACTCAAAGGTTGCATTTAAATATTTTTAGTGAATTAAGCATCACTTCAATAATAGTAATTGTAGCGACGATTGTCAAGAGATTATGGGAGCGATCGCACTTGAACCCTTGTATCTTAAAAAAGATAGATTGCGATTTACCGTGGGTTGGGGGCGGGTTTACGAGATTATCGGTTTTAGGCAAATATTGTTGGCGAACCCGCCCCTACAAATATTGGGGTTTAAACTTCTGGCGGGCTGTTGCCACAGTTGCAAAATATCAATGAACCTCAACCAACTCTGCCGCCAATTTCAGCGCATCTTCGCGAGTCGCAACTCTCCCTTCCACCCGCGCTAATTGAATCTCCATTAACACTTGACCGATGCGCGGACTTCGGGGCAATTTCAAATATTCCATTAAATCATTACCGCTAACTAATTGTGTGGCATGAGCAATAATATCATCAGCATCCAGATAGCGATTAATTAACAGTGAAATATCCTCAACCGCAACTCCCGCAGCCACGGCCACAACCGCTAAAACTGGAAATACTATTCCCACATCCCGAAACAAAAAATACTGTTCCCGCAAAGACATTTCCGCGATTGGTTTTGCTTGCAATTGTGGCAAGTATTTCAAAAGCCCGATCGCACTTTTAATCTCCGCATTGCTGTACTTCAACCGCAGCAACTGCGTTTCAGCAATGGTCGGGTCAGAATCTGCCAAAATAGCCAGCTTCGCGACAGCCAACAAAGGCGTTTTAATTGTATCTCGAATCTGATGCCCGAATTCCTTCCCTAATTCCGGGTAAATTGTCGCTAATTTGTCAGCAGATGCGTCAATTTTTGTCAAAATATCGAAACGGTTGATCGCACTTTCAAACCAAATCGAAAACAAACCGTCTTCGCAACCACGACAAATCCAAGGAACACCGTCAGGATTACTCAACAAATAACCCAATTCCGTCCGCACCCGTTCCACCGCTACCCGACTCAACAGCGGCGCTAATTCCCGAATCGCCGATTGAGTTTCAGGTTCGATCGCAAAACCCAACTGCGCCGCTTGGCGGTAAGCTCTTAATAACCTCAGCGGATCGTCCTCCAAATTTGACCGCGAAACCATCCGCAGCACACCCAACCGCAAATCAGTTTGACCCTCCAAAGGATCGATGATTTCTCCTGTAAAAGGATTGTAGGCGATCGCATTGATCCGAAAATCCCGGCGCAGCAAATCCCCCTCCAGACTCCCCCCTTCCGCTTGCGCCAAATCCACCGTACCGCCCGCAAACACCACCCGCGCAATTTGGCGTTCCGCATCCAACAAGACAAATCCACCTTTCGTGCGATCGGCAATTTTTCGAGCAGTCTTCACCGCCCGTGTTAGCATGACAAAATCCAAATCAAAATAGTGCGATCGGCGGCCCAGCAACGCATCCCGCACCGCACCCCCTACCAGATAAGCAGGCGGTGTCAGCAGTTCCAAATCAAACGGCCAACTATCAGGAGATAATGAAGAGGGCAAATTAATCGGCATCGCAACAAAAATCTACTTTCCTTACAAACAATTAAACTCTTGCTACGCTAGATTAACAGAAAGCTCAAATTTCACCAATCTTTTTGAAATGCACAGAGGATATCAAGAATGTGTATTTGTATTAACTGCCACTATGTAGACCGCTGCTTCACCTACCACGCCGTAGAAGAACAGCACGAACAGCTTCACCTCACCGAAACACCCGATTTCGACCCCGTAGAACCCACCATCAACGTAAACATTCGCCCCCGCCAAGACGAAATTGAAATGGAATGGGATGTAGTCGGGTGTCAGAGTTTCAAGCAAGAGACCGGCAAATGGGCAAAATTGCGGCCAGGCGAACTCGTCCCGACTTAAGGCAGAAGTCATTAGTCAGTAGTCAGTAGTCATTAGTTATTTGTTGGTTGTTGGTTGCTATTTGTTGTTTTTTATAGTTTTTTTTTGAGTTGTTAACGATAACAACCAATAACCAATTCCCAATTTCCAATTCCCGATGCCCGATGCCCAATTCCCCCTTCCCAATTAAAAATCTAAAATCTAAAATCTAAAATCTAAAATCAAATGTGCTATTGCTTAAACCCAACTTGTCAGAATCCGCAAAACCCAGGGGATGCAGAATTGTGCCAAAGTTGCGGCTCAAAATTGTTGTTGACTATTGACCCAGAAACGCCATCTGCATCTCGCTACCGAACCATAAAGCCGATCGGGCAAGGAGGCTTTGGCCGAACCTTTCTAGCAGTTGATGAAACCAAACCCCTGATTTTTTCGCAGTGCGTAATCAAGCAATTTTTGCAGCAAAATACCGCAGCCGAAAAAGCCGCTCAACTATTTCACCAAGAAGCAGCCCAGCTAGAAACCTTGGGAAAACATCCCCAGATTCCAGAATTAATCGCGCATTTTGAACAAGACGGGAGACAGTATTTAGTACAAGAATTTATAGACGGCAAAAACCTAGCCAGAGAATTAGAACAAAAAGGAGCATTCACCGAAACTCAAATTCGGCAAATTCTCAACGATTTATTGCCAGTGCTCCACTTCGTCCACAAATCCAAAGTTATTCACCGCGATATCAAACCCGAAAATATCATTCGCCGCCGCCTATCTCCAACTCCTTTACCCGCCTTAGAAAGTTCCTATCAACCCTCTCCTTTCCAAAAAGATATTGTTTTAGTAGACTTTGGTGCAGCTAAGAAAGTAACAGCAACCGGGTTGCCACAAACAGGTACAATCATCGGCAGTGCTGCTTATACAGCCCCAGAACAATTGATGGGGAAAGCAGTTTTTGCCAGCGATATCTACAGTTTGGGCGTTACCTGCATTCACTTGCTGACTGAAATTCCTCCCTTCGATTTGTTCGACAGTACAGAGGATTCTTGGGCTTGGCGAAATTATTTGAAGACTGCTGTTAGCGATGATTTCGGCCGCATCCTCGACACCATGCTTCAAAGTGCCACCAATCGGCGCTACAGTTCAGCATCAGCAGTCATCCGGCACTTGAACCCCAAACCGGTGTATTTAGACGCAGCGCCTGTGCTAGACGCGCCGGAAACGCCTGCAGAACGGGTGGTTACACCCGCGCCCGGTGTGTCGCTTTTCACTCGCCAAGAGCAAGCCGAAATTCAGCAAGCTTTACAAGAGGATCTCGCCCCGTACAATGTTACAATCCAAGTCAGTCAAGCCAAGCAACAGCTCAATATCGTCATCAACAGAACCGAAGACAACCCCGTTTACTATCCGCACTTATCTCAAATAATTGCCACCAGACTCACCGATTTGCAGTTAAATAAAGTCGCAGCCGTGAAGCTGTTGGGAAGAGTCAACAATTCTCGCCGCCCGGAGTGGAAGCAAATATTGCAAATCGATCCCAAGATTCAATTGAGAAACAAACTCGTGCGGCTGCAACACAATCAATTAGTCAAGAAAATCGCACCTGTTGCTACCCAAGAATTTTGGCTGCCGAAGTTGAAAACTCAGGATTTTTGGATAGATGCACTAATGTTTGCCTTAGTTTGGTTTATTTTTGGCTCTCAAATAGTCATTTTTAATTCGTGGTTCGCGCTAATAGTTTCTTCGGGTTTTATGGCTGTAAAACATCAAGTTTCCCAAAACAAAGAATTTGCCAATAAAAATTTATTTGCAAGTTTAGTTGTGCTGTTTTTGATGACTGGGGGCATGGGTAATTCCAGGATTTTAAATACGGGAATATTTGGCATTCTTTTGGGTTGCTTAGTTGTGGCTTTGCCGCTGTTTTTTGTTAAGGAAAATTATCAGTAATCGTGAATAGCAATCCCCCAGACGGAACATCAGTTAAAAAATACGGCTTAGCCCTGCACACAGCTAGTCGCGAACTCGGTTTAGCCATCAGCAATTTTGCCGGGGATTCTCGCTGCCAAACTTGGAATTTGGATCGCGATTTAGCCACTCATTTGCATCAGTATTTAGTCGAGTTTATTGGGCCGCAAACTTGGGCTGATTTGGGTTTTATTGCAGTGGCGAAGGGGCCCGGAGGTTTCACGGGGACTCGGATGGGTATGGTGACGGCGCGCACTTTGGCCCAACAGTTGGATATTCCGGTTTTTGCGATTTCAACTTTGGCGGCTGTCGCTTGCAGCAGCAGTAAAAAATCTATCTCAAATCAGGATATGGCGCTGCAAATGCCTGCACAGCGGGGACAATTGTTTGGGGCGGTTTATTCAGTTAACAAAGATTCTGGTTTAACTGAGTTGTTTCCTGATACGGTGATGACTCCTGAATCTTGGCAGGAAAAGTTGGATAATTGGGGGAGTTCTTATCAGTTGATTGAAGTTGGTAGCGAGTTGGGTTGGTCGGTTTCTAGTGTGTTGGAATTGGCTTATTTGGAGTGGCAAATGGGAAGTCGCCCTGATTGGTCGGAGGCTTTGCCTTTTTACGGGCAACATCCGGTTAAAGGACACTGAATATTGGGAATAGGGCATTGGGAATAGGGAATTGGGCATGATTTCGTTTCAGTTAAATCAACTTGTAGAGTGCGTTTTTTTTCCGACCATGCCCGATGCCCGATGCCCGTAAATGATTTATAAGCAATTAAGCAGACTTGATATCCTTGTTTATTTAAGGGCGATACAAACTTCGAGGCAAAAAGTTAATGTTAGCGGGTCTGGGCTTTCGGTTCGCAATTGATCGATCTCAGCTCGATCGCAGCCGCGAGATTCCATGAAATCGAGCATCCAGTTCGTTATTGTACCGAGATCGATGTATTTTGCTCCGAGACAAACAGGGCAAATTTCTGGGCTGAGGGTACCGGTGCCGCCGCATTCGGGGCAATCCCAGTGGCTGGTTACGGGATCGGGGGTAGTTGGGATGTTGTTCATGCTGGGAAAAAGTACGCGCGGTGTAGCTATCGCGCAGGGAATCGCACTACTCGTTAACTCTAGCAAAAATGCCGATCGCCCTTACTTCTTCCTGCCTTTACACTAAGCGAGCTAGTGAGTAAAATTGACAAAAATACAAAAAGGGTGGCTATGTTCGATCGCACTCAATGGTTTTTGGCTGGTATGTCGATCGCACTTTCGCTTCAGCTAAGTCAGCCAGTTGCAGCAGCCGCGCCCGTTGGCAAAGTCTTACAAACAGCACAAACTAACAGTAGCGAGGCTGCTGCAAAAGCATTAAAAGAAGGAATACAACTCTACAATCAAGGAACAGCGGAAGCTTTAAGAGGTGCGATCGTCAAATATGAAGAAGCATTAAAACTGTATCGGGAAGCGGGCGACAATAGAGGGCAAGCACTTAGCCTCTATGGTCTTGGCAGAGTCTACTCAGCATTGGGAGAAAAACAGAAAGCGCTAGAGTATTACAACCAGTCCCTTCCCCTGAGTCGGATAACCGATGCTCTTGCTTTGGATGCTAACATCCTCAACAACATCGGCGGTGTCTACTCACAATTGGGAGAACAACAGAAAGCGCTAGAGTATTACAACCAGTCGCTTCCCCTGTATCGCGCAGTAGGCTATCGCCTTGGGGAAGCTACCACCCTCAACAACATCGGCTTAGTTTACTCAGAATTGGGAGAACAACAGAAAGCGCTAGAGTATTACAACCAGTCGCTTCCCCTCAGTCGGGCAGTGGGCAATCGCCGTGGGGAAGCTACCACCCTCACCAACATTGGCTTAGTCTACTCAGATTTGGGAGAAAAACAGAAAGCGCTAGATTATTACAACCAGTCGCTTCCCCTGAGTCGGGCAATCGGCGATCGCCGTGGGGAAGCTACCACCCTCACCAGCATCGGCGGTGTCTACTCAGATTTGGGAGAAAAACAGAAAGCGCTAGAGTATTACAACCAGTCGCTTCCCCTGAGGCGAGAAACGGGCGATCGCGGTGGGGAAGCTACCACCCTCACCAACCTCGGCGATGTCTACTCAGATTTGGGAGAACAACAGAAAGCGCTAGAGTATTACAGCCAGTCGCTTCCCCTATTTCGGGCTCTCGGCGATCGCGGTGGGGAAGCTACCACCCTCACCAACATCGGCGGTGTCTACTCAGATTTGGGAGAAAAACAGAAGGCGCTAGAGTATTACAGCCAGTCGCTTTCCCTGAGTAGGGCAATCGGCGATCGCCGCGGGGAAGCTACCACCCTCAACAACATCGGCAATGTCTACTCAGCATTGGGAGAAAAACAGAAAGCGCTAGAGTATTTGGGCCAGTCGCTTCCCCTGAGACGGGCAACCGGCGATCGCCGTGGGGAAGCTGCCACCCTCAACAACATCGGCGGTGTCTACTCAGAATTGGGAGAAAAACAGAAAGCGCTAGAGTATTACAGCCAGTCGCTTCCCCTATTTCGGGCCGTGGGCGATCGCTCGGGGGAAGCTGCCACCCTCAACAACATCGGCGGTGTCTACTCAGAATTGGGAGAAAAACAGAAAGCGCTAGAGTATTA